>JBQCCU010000158.1:0-2847 GCA_051961935.1 Amnibacterium sp.
CTTTCTGCGGGTATGGCGCACGCGAACCCGCAGAACGTGGCAACCCCTGTCACGGTCAGGTCAGCGCGTCGAAGTCGCCGCGCACCCAGCCGATGTAGCGGTCGGCCGACCGCTGCACGACCTCGTGCGCGCCCGTCGGCACCGGCGAGCCGAAGTTGTCGTAGAGCCGGTCGAACTCGAGCGCGCCGAAGACGTCCGCGATCCGCCGGACGACGGCCGCGGACAGCGGCAGGTGGTTGGGGTAGCTGCGCTGGAAGGTCACCCGGCCGTCCGGGGTGACGAGCGCGGTGTCGCCGGACAGCACGACGCCCCGGCCGTCGGCTCCCGCCAGCCGGGCGACCGCGCTGCCGGGGAAGTGACCGCCGACCCGGTGCAGGGTGATCCCGGGCAGCACCTCGAGGACGCCGTCCCAGAGGCGCACCTGCGGGCCGGTGCGCTGCAGCCAGGCGCGGTCGGCGGCGGCGACGTGCACCGGGGCGTCGCCGAACCGGCGCGACCACTCGAGCTGCACCCCGTACATGTGCGGGTGGCTGGCCGCGATCGCCGCGACCCCGCCCCGGCGCTCCACCTCCGCGACAAGCGCGTCGTCGAGGTAGCCGACCGGCTCCCAGAGGAGGTTGCCCGCGGGCGTCGCGACGAGCAGGCTGTGCTGCCCGATCCCGACGGCCGGTTCCACGGTGATCGCCGTGATCCCCGGCTCCACGTCGGCCACGTGGCCGGACCGGCCGCCGGCGGCGAGCGCCTCGAGGCTCGTCCACCGCTGGCCGGTCCTCGGCACGTACTGGCGCTCGTCGGCGCAGATCGGGCACACCTCGGGCAGGGCGCCCTCGTCGGGCTGCTCCACGGCGCAGGTCGCGCAGAGACGGACGGTCATCCCCGCATCCTCGTCCCGCTGCACGGGAGCGGGCTCGGAGGCGGACCACCGCTCACCGCTGCGGCACCGACTCCGGCCGCGCGTCGGTCGCCGCCGAGGTGGGCCGCTGCCAGGCGGCCATCTTCGGCCGGACGAAGAGCGCCGCGGCGACGGCCCCGACCAGCACGACGACCGCCGGCAGGATCAGCGACTGGGCCATCGCGGAGGTGAATCCGGCGTGCAGGAACGGCGGGAGGGCGCCGCCGAGGGTGAAGTCGGACGACGATCCGGAGTTGCCGGGGCGATGCGGGAGGTCGGCCGCGAGGCGCGCCTGGATGAGCACGGCGATCGCGGCGCTGCCGATGACACTGCCCACCTGCCGGGTGGTGTTGTAGACGCCGGACCCGGCGCCCGCCTCCCTGGGCGGCAGGCCGCGGGTGGCGGTCGAGGACACCGGCGACCAGGTGAGCGCGTTGGCGAAGCCGAGCACCACGGCCGGGAGCAGCAGCCAGCCCCACGCGATGTCGGGGCTGAGGAGCGCGGAGAACAGGAACAGCGCCACGCTGAACAGCAGCAGCCCCGGCACCGCGAGCACCCGCGGGTGCAGCCGGTCGACCAGCTTGCCGACCACCGGCGCGAGCCCGATGTTCAGCACCGCCATGGGGGCGAGCATGAGCGCCGACTGGGTGGGCGTCATGCCGCGGACGACCTGGAAGTAGAAGACCAGCGGCAGGGAGAAGCTCGTGACGGTGAAGCCGACGACCGTGATCACGACGTTCGCTATCGAGAAGTTCCGGTCCCGGAACAGGTGCAGCGGCACGAGCGGCTCCCGCTTCGTCAGCGCCTGCTGGACCACGAAGAGCGCGAGCACGACGATGCCCGCGACGATCAGGCCCCACACGGTGATGGGACCGACGATGACGCCCCAGTCGTAGGTCTGCCCCTCCTGGAGGCCGAAGACGAGCAGGAAGAGACCGACCGCCGAGAGCACGACGCCCGGGATGTCGAACCGGTGCGGATGCGTCGGCAGCCTCGGCACGAAGCGGGCGGCGAGCACGAATCCGACGATGCCGATCGGCACGTTCACGAAGAAGATCCACTCCCACCCGAAGCCGTCGACGAGCAGTCCGCCGAGGATCGGGCCGACGAGCGTCGCGACGCCGGCGGTCGCGCCCCAGAGGCCGAGCGCCTGGCCGCGCCGCTCGGGCGGGAAGACGCGGGTGATCACCGCCATCGTCTGCGGCGACATGAGGGCGCCGCCGATGCCCTGGACGGCACGGGCGATGATGAGCAGCTCGATGCTGCCGGCGAACCCGCACCAGGCGGAGGCGAGCGTGAAGATCACGAGCCCGGCGAGGTAGAGGTTCTTCGGCCCGAAGCGGTCACCGAGGCGGCCGGTGATGAGCAGCGGCACCGCGAAGGCGAGCAGGTAGGCGCTCGTCACCCAGATCACCGAGTCGATGTCGGTGTGCAGCCCGCGGAGGATCGCGGGGTTCGCGACCGACACGATGGTCGTGTCGATCAGGATCATGAAGAAGCCGATGATGAGCGACCAGAGGGCCGGCCAGGGCTTCACTTCGGAGGTCATGGGACTCCAGGGGGTTCTGCGGCCGGCGGATCCGGCCAGGCGAGGTCGCCGGCCGCGATGCGGTCGGCCAGGGTCGTGAGGTGGTCGATCTCGGCGGCGAGCATCCGCCGGGACAGGGGGAGGTCGACCCAGAAGCGTTCGTCGACCGAGCGGGCGGCGACCTCCGCCATGCCGGCCTCGAGCTCGGCGTCGTGCCCACGGAGCGCGGCGACCCGGCGCCGCAGCAGCGCCACCACGTCCTCCTTGCGGAGGTTGTGGGCGGCGCTCAGCGCCAGCGGGAAGCGCGGGTACTAGTGCTCCGTCACCGCGATCGCCCTCACCACCCAGTCCTGCATGTCCGCGACGCCGGCCGGTGTGAACGCGTAGGGGGTCCGCTCGGGGCGGTTGCCGGCCCGCTCGCTGCCCA
>JBQCCU010000159.1:0-3685 GCA_051961935.1 Amnibacterium sp.
CGGCTCGGCGGCCGTCTCGGCGACCGAGTACGCGAGCGAGAGCGCGACGACGACGCCGAGGCCCCCGGTCACGACCGCGCCGCGGTTCGTGCGGAGCAGGCGTGCCGTAAGCACGAGGAGGAGGATGAGGATCGGCCAGACAAGGTAGAACTGCTCCTCGACGGACAGCGACCAGAAGTGCTGCACCGGGGTCGGTGCGTCCTGGGAGGCGAGGTAGTCGACCGAGTCGTCGGCCAGTCGCCAGTTGACGACGTAGAGGGCCGCTGCGCGCACCTGGGCGGCGGTGCTCGACCACGTGGTCGCCGGCGCGAACAGGCGGCTGGCGGCCAGCGTGACCAGCAGGACCAGCAGCGATGCGGGGAGCAGGCGCCGGATGCGGCGGGACCAGAACGCGAGCAGGTCCCGCGCCCGGCGCGGCGGGTGGGCGAGCAGATGGGTCGTGATGAGGAAGCCCGAGATCACGAAGAAGACGTCGACGCCGGTGAACCCGCCCGTCAGCCGCTTCGGCCACAGGTGGTAGAGCAGCACCATCGTGACCGCGGCGGCGCGGAGCGCCTGGATGTCACCGCGGACACCGCGTCGCACCCGCTCGGCACCGTCCCGCCTGCCGGCGGCGGACCGGTTCCGACGGCTGCCGTCCGTGTCGCTGGCGCGGCCCTCGAGAACAGTCACGCTGCAGGATCCTCGGTCTTCCGGGCTGAGAGAAGGCTCAGGCGCGCCGAGTCCCGCGCGGCCCGTGCCCCCCGGACGGGGGTGCGGCGCGCGCCCGTCACGCCTCCGCCTGTCGAGGGATCACCACCTGCTCGATGATCAGCAGGATCGCCGCGGCGACCGGGATGGCGACCAGCGCGCCGAGGATGCCGAGCAGCGTGCCGCCGACGAGTGCCGCGATCACGACGACGACGCCCGGCACCTTCACCGCCCGGTTCATGATGTTCGGGCTGAGGATGTACGCCTCGACCTGCATGTAGATCACGTAGTAGATGGCCACCCACAGCCACACCGGCAGGCCGCTCGACGGCCAGATCGGGTCCGCGAGCACGAGCTGGCCCGCGACGATCAGCACCGCTCCCGAGATCGTGCCGACGAGCGGGATGAGGCTGCCGAGGAATGCGAGGAAGGCGAAGACCGCGGGCAGCTGGGCGCCGATCACGGTGAGGAAGACGAAGCTCAGGATGCCGTTGACGAGCGCGAGCCCGACCTGCCCCATCACGTAGCGGCCGACGGACTGGAAGATCTGCTCCGCGATGTCGGCGAAGCGCTCCCGCCGCGACATCGGCACGAGGCGGTAGAGCGACGACTTGAACACGGGCATCGACGCCGTCAGGTACAGCGTGAGGATCACGACGATCGCGGTCCCGCCCACACCGCCGGCGATGCCGAGGCCGACCGCGAGCACGCCGCCCGTGATGTTGCCCGCGTTCTGCTGCAGGAACTTCGACACCTGCGCGGCGATGCCCGGCACGTCGAGGGAGGGGAAGGTGGCCTGCATCTGCCGCAGGAAGGTGCGGTAGGTGAGGCCCTGCGTGTACTTCCCGATGCTCGTGACGAGGTTCGCCGTCTGGTTCACGATGACGGGGACGACGAGGAACAGGATGAGGGCCACCACGCCGAGCACGACGATCAGGACGATGACCATCGCGAGCCACCGCGCCATGCGGAGCCGCTGCAGCTGCGTGACCATCGGGTCCAGGCCGAGCGCGAGGAACACCGCCGCGCCCACGTAGGTGAGGATCGTGGCGAGGTGCTCGATCGCCCCGCCGATCGCGAGCGCGAGCAGGACGCCCAGGCCGCCGGCGAGCCCCGTGCGGAAGGCGCTGCGGATCCTCACGCCGAGCGGTCCCGGCTCAGGACTCGACGTCGACGCGCTCGGCGGAGCCGAGCGCGGAGCGCAGCGATTCGAAGTACTGGGCGATGCCGTCGCGCTCCTCGCGGAGCTCGGCGAGACGCTCCTCCGCGTCGCGGATCAGGGCGGTCGACCGCTCCTCCGCCTCGCTGACGATGGCGGCCGCCCGCTCCCTGGCATCGGCCACGAGCGCGGCCGCCTCGGTCTCCGAGGCCTCCCGGCGCTTCCGGCCGTCGACCTCGATCGTCATCTCGAGCGCGTCGGCCTCCAGCCGCTTGTCGGCGGCGCGGCGGATCGCGTCGGCGAGCTGCGCGTTCGCGTCGTCGAGGTACCGCTGCGTGGAGGCGACCGCCTCCTGGTGCCGGGCGAGGTAGTCCTGCTCGGCCTCGTCGCGGCGGGCCTTCATCTCCACGTCGAGGTCGAGGCGGGCCTGCTCGACCTCCTTCGCGGTCCGGGCACGCAGCTCGTTCAGGTCCTGCTCGAGGGCGGCCCTCGTGGCCTCGTGCTCCCTGGCCTGCGCGACGCGGGCCTCCGCGAGCTCCGCCTGCAGGTCGGCGCGGGCGGCCTCCGCCTCGCGCGCGACGTCGATGCGGGCGGCCTCGGCCTCACGGGCGAGGTCCGCGCGCACCGCCTCGGCCTCCCGGTCGACGTCGGCCCGGATCCGCTCCACCTCGGTCTGCGCCTCGGCGCGCAGCCGCTCGAGCTCGCGATGCAGGTCGGCCCGCTTCGCCTCGATCTCCCGCTGCAGCTCGGCGCGGGCGTAGTCGCTCTCCCGCAGCACCCGCTCCGCCTCGTCGCGGGCGGCGGCGGTCTCCCGCTCGACGACGACGCGCAGCTCGGCCGCCTCGCGCTCGGCCGCGGCGCGGATGGCGCCCGCCTCCCGCTTCGCCGTGCCGCGGGTCTCGGCCGCCTCCGTCGCGACGGCACCGCGGATGGCGGCGGCCTCGCGCAGGGCGTCCTGGGTGGTGGTCTCCGCGCCGAGCTCCGCGCGGTGCGTGGTCTGCTCGGCCTCGTTCCGCGCGGCCTCGAGGATCGCGGCGGCCTGGGACCGCGCGTCGCCGAGCAGCCGCTCGGCGAGCTCGGCGGCCTCGACCCGCAGCCGGTCGACGTCCGCCTGGGTCGTGGAGCGCAGCCGCTGCGCGTCGATGTCCGCCTGCGCGATCACCCGCGTCGCCTGCTCCTCGGCGACGCGCAGCAGGCTCTCGAGGCGGTGCCCGAGGCCCGCGTAGGTCGGGGTGCCGACCTCCTCCAGCTCGGAGTCGAGCTCCTCGACCCTGGCAGCGAGGCGCTTCACCTCCCGCTGGGCGTCGGCGAGGCCGCTGTTCGCCTTGATGAGCTCACGCCGCAGCTCCTGCATCGCGCGGTCGACCTCGTCGCGGTTGTATCCGCGCATCGCGGTGGTGAAGCCGGACTCGTCGGACACGTGTCGCTCCTCATCAGCAGAACCGTCGTGGTGGCGGCGTGTCGCGCCGCCGCCCAGTGTAGGTGCGGGCGGCCCCCGAGCAGGGGAGGCCCGGACCGGTGATTCCCGCCTCCGCGGCTACACTGTCCCGGATCCGCGGCCCCCGGATGCGGGGCAACGCCGACGGGTGTCCCGGCCCTCGCCCCGCCGCCGCCCTAGCATCGGCGCCGGCGCGCCCCCCGCCCCCCCCCCAGCCCCAAGGAGACGGGCCGTGCGCATAGTGCTCGCCCTCGTGTCCTTCGTCGTCGCGGCCGTGCTGATCGCGTTCGGGATCGCCCAGCGCACGGTGCTCCGTCCGGCCGACCACGTCACGGTGACGGCGTCCGCGCCGAAGGACGTGGCCTACATCGTCATCCCCGGCTCCGTGCTGCGCGCGC
>JBQCCU010000160.1:0-5297 GCA_051961935.1 Amnibacterium sp.
CTCGACGGTCTCGTAGTGCGTGACCGACGGGCGGCCGTCGGCGACGACGGCGAACCGGTACTCGACCCTCGGGTGCCGCCCGATGGGGGCGTCGATGGTGCCGGAGGTCGGATCCGGGTGCCCCTGCGCGAGCGCGAGGTACCGCTTCTCGACGGTCCGCTCCTTGAACGCGCGCTTCAGCACCGTGTAGGCGTGCTCGCTCTTCGCGACGACCATGAGCCCGCTCGTGCCCGCGTCGAGGCGGTGCACGACGCCCGCGCGCTCCGCGGCGCCCGACGTGCTGACGCGGATGCCGGCGGCGGCGAGGCCGCCGACGACGGTCGGCCCGTTCCAGCCGGGCGACGGGTGGGCGGCGACGCCGGGGGGCTTGTCCACGACCACGATGTCGTCGTCCTGGTACGCGATCCCCATCCCGGGGACCTCGATGGCCTCGGGCGGCGCGTCGGTCCGCTCCTCCTCCCATCGCACGGAGAGCATCGCGCCCGCCGGGAGCCGGTCCGCCCGTCCCGCAGGACGGAAGTCGAGCTCGATGCCGCCCGCGTCGGCGATCGCGGCGACCCGGGTGCGCGAGAGGCCGAGCAGCTTCGCGACGCCCGCATCCACCCGCTCGCCCACGAGCCCGTCCGGCACGGGCAGCATCCGCTCGGGCATGTCAGGCCTCGTGGTGGCCGCTGCGGCGGACGCCGTCGAGGCCGGTGCCGCGCAGCGTGAGCAGGACGAAGAGGCACATGCTCGTCACGATCGCGGAGTCCGCGATGTTGAAGATCGCGGGCAGCAGCGGGATCTGGATGAAGTCCACCACTCGCCCCACCCCGAACCCGGGCGGCCGGAACAGCCGGTCGGTCAGGTTGCCGAGCGTCCCGCCGAGCAGGAGCCCGAACAGCGCCGCCCACGACAGCGAGCGGATGCGGCGCGCGAACCAGACGAGGAAGAGCACGACGGCCGCCGCGATGATCGAGAACACCCACGTCGATCCGGTCGCGAGCGAGAACGCGGCGCCCGAGTTCAGCACCCGCCGGAAGATCAGCAGCGTCCCGACCACCTCCCGCGGGCTGTCGTACGGCAGGTTCGCGATCACCCACGCCTTGGAGAGCTGGTCCACGACGAGCACGACGGCCGCAACGGCCACCAGGACGCCGAAGACCGCGAACGGTGACCGGCGACGTCTCCCCTGCACAGACGAGGGCGCCGCCGTGGCCGGCAGCGCCCTGTCGTCGGTGGGGTCAGTTCCCGCCAAAGCCCTGGAAGCTCGGCGGCGCGGAGAGCCCGAGGTTGCCGTACGAGCCGGTGTTGACGATGTTCGAGGCGTCGAGCTCGCGGAGCTGGCCCTCGATGTAGTTCTTCAGCTTCTGGCGGTACTCCCGCTCGAAGGTGCGCAGCTCGTCGATGCGGTGCTCGAGCAGCGCCCGCTCCTGGTCGAGCGAGTTGAGCTGCTGACGCTGCTTCGCCTCGGCGTCCGCGACGACGCGAGCAGCCGTGGCGTGCCCCTCGGCGATGAGCGCGTCGCGCTTCTCGACGCCCTCGCGCACGTGCTCCTCGTGCAGCCGGCGGGCCAGCTGGAGGAGGTTGTTCGTGTTCGACGGGTCGACCGCGCCCACGTCGACCTGCGCGGTCGGGTAGCTCAGCTGCTGCGGAGCGGGCGCCTGCGCCTGCTCACCGGTCGCCGGCGCGTTCGAGCGCTGGAGCTCCGCGATGCGGGATTCGCTCGCGATGAGCCGCTGGCGGAGGTCCTCGTTCTCCTGCCCCAGACGGCGCAGCTCGACGACGACCTCGTCGAGGAAGTCGTCCACCTCGTCCTGGTCGTAGCCCTCACGGAACTTCGTCGGCTGGAAGCGCTTGTTGACGACGTCTTCAGGCGTTAGGGCCATGTGTCCACCTTCATGGTCTGCGGGAGACGGGATGCGTGAGAGCAGGCTAGCGCCTCCCTGCCCCCCGAACCGGGCTGGTGGGGGCCCGCTGGCGTGTCGCCCGAACTGGGGCCGTGCCGCCGGCTCAGACGCCCTGCAGGGCGATGCTGACGTACATCAGGGCGATCACCGCGAACATCACGATCGTGAATCCGAAGTCGAGGGAGAACGCCCCGATGCGCAGCGGCGGCACGAACCGGCGCACCGCCTTGATCGGCGGGTCGGTGATCGTGAAGCTCGCCTCGGCGAGCACCAGGACGGCCCCGCGGGGCCGCCACTGCGCGCTGAAAGCCTGGACGAGGTCCAGCACGAACCGCGCCCAGAGCGCGAAGAAGTAGACGAGCAGCACGACGTACAGCACCGTGCCGATCACGGCGATCGGGCTCATGCAGGGACCCCGGTCACGGGATCCAGTATCGAGGACGCGGGCGGGGCGGCCGCGCGCGCGGCCGCCCTCCGTCAGCCGGTGAAGGTGGCGTCGAGCTCGCTGTCGGCGCCCGGCTCCTCACCGGACACCGCGATGTGCTCGGGCGAGAGCAGGAACACCTTGCTCGTGACCCGCTCGATCCGCCCGCGCAGGCCGGTCGAGAGGCCGGACGCGAAGTCGACGAGGCGCCGCGCCTCCGACTCGGTCATCTGCGTGAGGTTGATGATGATCGGCGTGCCCTCGCGGAAGTGCTCCGCGATGCCCTGCGCGTCCCGGTACTGCCGCGGGTGCACGGTCAGGATCTCGTTCATCTCCGGCACCTGGCTCCTCACGGCCTGCCGCTTCGGCAGCGGCGTGACGGTCGCGCGCGGCGCGGGCGCGACGAGCGAGATCGGCTCCACCGGTTCGTCGTACTCGTACTGGTCGTCGGCGAGACCGAGCCAGACCATCGACTTGCGGATGGGGTTCGACATGGAATCCTCCAGGGGCTGACGCACGCGCCCCCCGCGGTGCCGCCCGAGGGGCAGGCTAGCGCCCTCCCGGCCTCGGTCCCGTGATTGCCGAGCCGATCCGAAGGTGTGTCGCGCCCGCGCGGAGCGCGGCCTCGAAGTCGCCGGACATGCCGGCGGACATGGCGGTCGCGTCGGGGGCGATCCGGCGGATCCGCTCCCCCACCTCGGCGAGCCGGGCGAAGGCCGCCGCGGGGTCCTCGCCCTGCGGCGCCCCGGCCATCACGCCGGCGAGGCGCAGGGCGCCGGTGGCGAGGATGCGCTCGGCGAGGGCCTCCGCGTCCGTCGGCGGGACGCCGCCGCGTCCCTCCGCGCCGCCGGTGAGGTCGACCTCGACGAAGACGGTGCCGGTCCAGGCGGCGAGCGCGTCGACGAGCGCCGGACGGTCGACGGAGTGGATCGCCTGCACGTAGCGCGCGACCTGCCGCGCCTTGTTCGTCTGCAGCTGCCCGATGAAGTGCCAGGTGGCGTCGGGGACCGCGGCGGCCTTGTCGCGGGCCTCCGGATGCCGGCTCTCGCCGAAGTCGGTGACGCCGAGGCCGGCGAGCCGGCGGACGAGCTCCACCGGCTGGAACTTCGTGACCACGATGGTCGTGATGTCGACCGGATTCCGGCCGGCGGCGCGCGCGGCGTCGGCGATCCGCCCGCGCACGTCCGCGAGCCGCTGCTCGAGCCCGTCGTCCGTCACCCTCCGACGCTAGCGGGCGCCGCGGAGGCGGTGCGCCGCTGCCCTGCGCTCCGGACGTCGCGCTCAGGTCTCGGTTCGGGCTGCTCAGGCAGCGGCGAAGCAGCCGGACCTGAGACAGCCGCGCATGCCGCGGGGACTCCTGTCTCGGTTCGGGCTGTTCAGGCCGGGCTGGAACAGCCCGACGTGAGACCGGCGCATCGACCGCGGCAGGCCCCGCGTCAGCGGAGGAACTCGGGGATGTCCAGGTCGTCGTCCTCGTCGTCGTAGTCGGCGTCGAGGTCGCTCGTCTGCGTGAGGGTGGTCGACTCGGCGACGAGCTGCCACTCGTGCGAGCCGGTGCTGTGCTGGTCGGTCGCGGGGCCGGCCGTCGGCGTCGAGCCGGTGCGCGGCGTCTCGACGAAGTTGCTGCGGCGCACGTCGGCGCGGCGGTCGCGGATGGTCTCCCCGTCGAAGCCGGCGGCGATGACGGTGACGCGCACCTCGTCGCCGAGGGTGTCGTCGATGACCGCGCCGAAGATGATGTTCGCCTCGGGGTGCACCGCCTCCTGGACGAGCTTGGCGGCGTCGTTGATCTCGAGGATGCCGAGGTTCGAGCCGCCCTGGATCGACAGGAGCACGCCGTGGGCACCGTCGATCGACGCCTCGAGCAGCGGGGACGCGACGGCGAGCTCGGCGGCCTTGATCGCGCGGTCGGCGCCGCGGGCCGAGCCGATGCCCATGAGGGCGCTGCCGGCGCCCTGCATGACGCTCTTCACGTCGGCGAAGTCGAGGTTGATGAGCCCGGGGGTCGTGATCAGGTCCGTGATGCCCTGGACACCGGCGAGCAGCACCTGGTCGGCGGTCTGGAACGCCTCGACGATCGAGATGCCGCGGTCGCTGATCTCGAGCAGCCGGTCGTTCGGCACGACGATGAGCGTGTCGACCTCGTTCGCGAGGGACTGGACGCCGCGCTCGGCCTGGGCGAGGCGGCGCTTGCCCTCGAAGGAGAACGGCTTCGTGACGACACCGATGGTGAGCGCGCCGATCGACTTCGCGATGCGGGCCACGACGGGCGCACCGCCGGTCCCGGTACCGCCGCCCTCGCCCGCGGTCACGAAGACCATGTCGGCGCCGGCGAGGGCCTCCTCGATCTCCTCCGCGTGGTCCTCGGCCGCGCGGCGGCCGACCTCGGGGTCCGCCCCGGCGCCGAGGCCGCGGGTCAGCTCGCGGCCGACGTCGAGCTTCACGTCCGCGTCCGAGAGGAGCAGCGCCTGCGCGTCGGTGTTGATCGCGACGAACTCCACGCCCCGCAGACCGAGCTCGATCATGCGGTTCACGGCGTTCACGCCGCCGCCGCCGACGCCGACGACCTTGATCACGGCGAGGTAGTTCTGGTTCGACGTCACGAAGGGCCTTCCATCCGGTGTCTCAACCTCTACTTGAGGGTGAAACTCCTAGTCACTGCGGGAATCCGCTCGCACCGAAGGTAGGCGGCGGACGGGAGGAACGAGCACTCGACGCGCCGGGCCGGGCGCGGATCGGCGGGGGTCAGCGGACCGAGACGGAGCCCGGGACGGACACGTCGATGCGGTGGGCGCCGCGCGCCACCTTCACGAGCGCAGCGCCCAGCGCCGCGGCCTTCGCCGCGCCGTCGTCGGGGCTCCCCCACACGACCAGCCTGCCGTCGGCGAGCGTGAGCCGCACGTCGTCGGGAGTCGGCGCCGCGACGCCGCGCACCCGGGCTGCGAGGGTCCCGGGCAGCGACCGCAGCACCGCGGCGGCGGCCG
>JBQCCU010000161.1:0-4016 GCA_051961935.1 Amnibacterium sp.
TACCTCTTCTACGAGAAGGGGATCATCCAGTCGCAGGGCGGCTACGCGGCGGCGATCGCGTTCGTGCTGCTCGTGCTGATCCTGATCATCACCCTGTTCCAGTTCCGGATCCAGAAGAGGTGGGTGCACTATGCCTGACACCGCCGTCGCGCCGCAGGCGACCGGCCGGCACGCCGGCGCCTCCCGCTCGAGCAGCGCGGCCATCCACACCCTGCTGATCCTCGGCGCCGTCATCATGGTGGCCCCGTTCTTCTGGGAGCTGATGACCTCCCTGAAGACCTTCGCGGAGTCGACCGCGGTCCCGCCGAAGATCCTCCCGGCGTCACCGCAGTGGGTGAACTTCTCGGCGGTCTTCGACGCGCTCCCGTTCGCCGTGCAGTTCACCAACACGGTGATCATGACGGTCGCGCGGACCGTCGGTCAGGTGCTGCTCTGCTCGGCGGCCGGATACGCGTTCGCGCGTCTGCAGTTCCCGGGCCGCGGCGTGCTGTTCATCCTGTTCCTGTCGGTGCTGATGATCCCGTCGCAGCTCTTCCTGCTGTCGCAGTACGAGATCATGCAGGGGCTCGGGCTGCTGAACACGGTGACCGCGCTCGCCCTGCCGGGCATCTTCAGCGCCTTCGGCACGTTCCTGATGCGGCAGTTCTTCCTGCAGCTCCCCCCGGAGCTGGACGAGGCGGCCCGCATCGACGGGGCGAACCCGTTCCAGGTGTTCTGGCGGATCATGATGCCGCTCGCGAAGAACGGCATGCTCGCGCTCGGCATCCTCACCGCCATCTGGTCCTGGAACGACCTGCTCTGGCCGCTGGTCGTGAACAACGCGCCGGACAAGATGCCGCTCTCCGCGGGCCTCGCAACGCTGCAGGGGCAGTTCCTCACGAACTACCCGGTGCTGATGGCGGGCTCCATCCTCGCGAGCGTGCCGATGATCGCGCTGTTCGTGATCTTCCAGAAGAACATGCTCGAGGGCATCGCCTCCAGCGGCATCAAGGGGTGAGCGGGGAGGATCCCGACCGCGCGGGCACGCCGTTCCCGTACGCGGGCTTCCTCGTCCTCGCCGTCGTCATCGTGCTCGCGGTGACGACGGAGGGGCTGCCGACGGGTCTGCTGCCCGAGATGAGCACGTCGCTCGGGGTCTCCCGGCCCGACGTGGGGATGCTCGTCACCGTCTACGCGCTCACCGTGGCGGCGGCGAGCATCCCCCTCATCCGGCTGACCCGATTGTGGCCGCGGCACCTGCTGCTCACCGCGGCCACGGTCGAGCTCGGCGCGAGCGTGGTCCTCAGCGCGGTCGCGCCGAGCTACGGCGGCCTCGTCGCCACGCGGGTGCTCGGCGGCCTCGGCCACGCGGTGTTCTGGGCGACCATCGGCGCCTACTCGGGCCACGCGCTGCGACCGGAGCACATCGCCCGCGGCGTGGCGATCACCCTCGGCGGCGCGACCGTCGGTTTCGTGCTCGGCCTGCCGCTCACGACCGCGATCGGTCAGGCGATCGGCTGGCGCCCCACCTTCGCCGTCGTCGGGGTGCTCCTGCTCCTCGGCGGCGGCCTCGTGCGACGGTTCCTGCCGCGGGTCGCCGGGTCCTCGGCGACGCCGCAGGGGTCCTCGCGGGACCGGTCCGTCGTCCCGGTGCTGATCGTCTGCCTGCTCGCGCTCGTCGCGATGACCGGCCACTACGCCTTCTACACGTACATCGCCGCCTACGCCCGGGACGTGCTCACGGTGCCGCCGGCGACCGTCGCCGCGCTGCTGCTGATGAACGGGGTGGCCGGCGCGATCGGGCTGGTCTGCGCCGGGACGTTCCTGGCCGCCCGTCCGCACACGGGCATCGTGCTGGGACTGCTGGTGTCGGTGGCCGCGATCGGGCTGCTCGCCTCCGCCCCGCGGGCGCCGTGGATCGCGCTGCCCGCGATGTTCCTGTGGTCGATGGCGTTCGGCGTGCTCCCCACGCTGATGCAGACCCTCCTGCTCCGGGAGTCGAGCAGCGCGTTCCGCGACACGGGCAACTCGATCTACACCGCGACGTTCAACATCGGGATCGGCGGCGGTGCCCTCGTCGGCGCCCTGCTCTACTCCGCCGTCGGCCTCGGCTCCCTGCCCTGGGTGGACGTGGCCGTGCTCGTGCTCTCCGCCGTGCTGCTCGTCGCGGCCGGCAGCCGGCTGCCCACCACCCGGTCGGTGACCGCCCGGTGACCCCGACCCCATCCCCCGCTCCCCACCGGGATCGGACCACCGGCGCGAGCGCGCCGAGAACGAGGAGGACCCATGACGAGCCCTGACTGGGAGCGGATCGCGCAGCTCCGGCTGGTCGACTGGCGACCCGAGGCGCAGGTGCGGCTGCCGGCGACGTCGGTCCCCCGCAGCGTCGTGCCCTGCGTGGACGTGCACAACCACCTCGGCCGGTGGCTGACCGAGGACGGCGACTGGGTGCACCCCGACCCCGCCGCGCTCACCCGCACGATGGACGAGGCGAACGTCGCGACCGTCGTGAACCTCGACGGGATGTGGGGCGAGGAGCTCACCGCGAACCTCGACCGCTACGACCGTGCCTTCCCGGGCCGCTTCGTGACCTTCTGCCAGCTCGACTGGCCGCTGCTCGCCGAGCCCGACGGCGAGGCCCGGCTGATCGCGTCGCTCGACGACAGCGCGCGGCGCGGCGCCCACGGCGTGAAGGTGTGGAAGAACCTCGGCCTGCGCGTCACGGACGCCGACGGCTCCGTGATCCTTCCCGACGACCCGCGCGTGATCCGGATCCTCGGCCACGCCGGCGACCTCGGCCTCCCGGTCCTCATCCACGTCGCCGATCCGAAGGCGTTCTTCGAGCCGCTGGACGAGCGCAACGAGCGGCTCGACGAGCTGCTGATCGAGCAGGACTGGTGGTTCGGCGACCGGGACGTGTTCCCCACCTTCGACCGCATCCTCGAGGGGCTCGCGGAGCTGGTCGTCGCCACCCCGCGGACCACCTACATCGGCGCGCACGTCGGCTGCAACGCGGAGGACCTCGACTGGGTGGAGGCGCTCTTCGAACGCGCGCCGAACTTCACCGCCGACACCGGCGGCCGCCTCGCCGAGCTGGGGCGGCAGCCGCGGCGGTTCAATCGGCTCGTGGAGCGGTTACCCGACCGGGTGCTGTTCGGCTCCGACGTGTACCCGCCGGATCCGGCCGCGTACGCGCAGCTCTACCGGTTCCTCGAGACCGAGGACGAGAGCTTCGACTACGCGCCGGATGAGGAGGTGCCGCCCCAGGGGCGGTGGCAGATCTTCGGGGCGGCCCTCGACCGCGCCTCGCTCGAGCACGTCTACGCCGGCAACGCGCGGCGCGTGCTGGGGCTGTGACCACCCTCGATTCCGAGCGGCCGCGCCGGGCCCTGCTCGGCCCCGGCGTTCTCGCCCGGCCGGTGGTGCTGCTCCTCGCCCTCACCTTCTCGACCGGCGTGATCGACGCGAGCGGCTACCTCGGGCTCGATCGCGTCTTCACCGGCAACATGACCGGCAACGTGGTGGTGCTCGGCATGGGCCTGATGGGCGGCAACGGCCTGCCGGTGCTCGGGCCCGTGACGGCGCTGGTGGCGTTCGCCGCCGGCGCCGCCGCCGCGGGCCGGGTCGTCCGTCGGGTGCCGGAGGGCTGGGGACGCCGGGCGACGGTGCTCTTCGCGGTCGAGGCCGCCCTCCTCGCGGGCGGCGCGATCGCGTGCGCCGCGCTCGGGAACGTGCACGCGCATCCGGTCGCGCAGTACGTGGTCACCGCCCTGCTCGGCCTCGCGATGGGCATGCAGGCCGCGACCGCGCGGCGCATCGCGGTGAAGGACGTGACGACCGTCGTGGTCACCTCGACGCTGACCGGGCTCGCCGCCGACGGCTTCCGCAGCCAGACCGACCGGGGGATGTGGCTCCGGCGGTTCACGGCCGTGCTGCTGATGGTGCTCGGCGCGGTGACCGGCGCGGCGCTGGTGCAGCTGCACCTGGCGTTCGGGCTGGCGCTGTCCGCGGCGCTGACCGCGGCGGTCACCGTGCTC
>JBQCCU010000162.1:0-3491 GCA_051961935.1 Amnibacterium sp.
GCTCGACGGCACGGTGGTGGTCGACGGCCCGCGGGACCGCGAGTGGGCGGCTGCGCTGCTGACCCTCGCGCTCGGCGGCGGCAGCGCCGGCGAGGACGGCGCGGTCAGCGCGCTCGGTACACGGCTCGGCTGGCTCGGGCCGCCGCCGCGGGTCACCGGCGCGCGCGTGCTCGCCGGGGAGCAGTCGAACACGTCCGTCATCCTCACGACGGCGACCGCCGACGGCGGCCCCGGCCCGGCGGTGATCATGAAGGTGTTCCGGGCGCTGCACCACGGGGAGAACCCCGACGTGGTGCTCCAGTCCGCGATCGCGGGCGCCGGCTCCCGCCGCGTCCCGGCGACCTACGGCGCCGTGCTCGGCGACTGGCCCGACCCCGGCCGTCCCGACGGGCGCGCCCGCGGCCACCTCGCCGTCGCCCAGGAGTTCCTCGCCGACACCGAGGACGCGTGGCGGGTCGCGCTCGCGGCCGCCCGCGCCCGCGTCGACTTCACCTACCAGGCGCGGGAGCTCGGCGCCGCGACCGCGGAGGTGCACCAGGTGCTCGCCGACGTGCTCCCGACCGTGGAGGCGGGGCCAGAGGCGAAGCGCTCCCTGCTCGCGGGGATGCGCGCCAGGGCCGAGCAGGCCGTGCGCACCGTCCCGTCGCTCGCGGCGCTGGCCGACCGGATCGAGGCGGTGCTCGCCGCCGCCCTGCACGAGGAGTGGCCGCCGTTCCAGCGGATCCACGGCGACTACCACCTCGGTCAGGTGCTCTCCGTGCCGGACCGCGGCTGGGTGCTGCTCGACTTCGAGGGCGAACCGCTGCGACCCATGGCCGAGCGCAGCGAGCCGGACACGCCCCTGCGGGACGTCGCCGGGATGCTCCGCTCCTTCGACTACGTCGCCGGGACCCTCGAGCTCGAGGACGACGACGCCTCCGGCCGCGCCTGGGCCGACGCCGCCCGCGCCGCCTTCCTCCAGGGCTACGCCGCCGAGCTCGGCCGCAGCCTCACGCCGCACGCGCGGCTGCTCGCCGCGCTCGAGCTCGACAAGGCGCTGTACGAGTGCGTCTACGAGGTCCGCAACCGTCCCGCGTGGCTCCCCATCCCGGAGCGCGCCGTCTCCCGCCTCGCCTCGAAGGAGCGCCCGTGACCGATCCCGCGCCGCCCGTCGCCGACCGCCGGCCCGCCAGCCGCACCCACCACGGCGACACCGTCGTCGACGAGTACGAGTGGCTCCGCGACAAGGACGACCCGGCCGTGATCGCGCACCTGACCGCCGAGAACGCCTACACGGACGCGCGCCTCGCCCACCTCGAGCCGGTCCGCACGGCGATCTTCGACGAGATCAAGGCCCGCACCAAGGAGACCGACCTCTCCGTGCCCACCCGCGAGGGCGACTGGTGGTACTACAGCCGCACCGAGGAGGGCTTCCAGTACGCCCGGCACCACCGCGCTCCCGTCGCCCGCGCCGACGACTGGACGCCGCCGCAGCTCGACGGCGACATCCCCGGCGAGCAGCTGCTCCTCGACGACAACACCGAGGCGGAGGGCCACGACTTCTACGCGCTCGGCAGCTTCGACGTGTCCCTGGACGGCACCCGGATGCTCTGGGCCGTCGACACCGAGGGCGACGAGCGCTACACGCTGTTCGTGAAGGACCTCACCACCGGCGAGCGGTTCCCCGACGTGATCGAGGGCACGATGCCCGGCGCCCTCTTCGCGCCCGACGGCCGGTCCGTGTACTACACGACCTGCGACGAGGCGTGGCGCCCCGACACCGTCTGGCGGCACGAGCTCGGCGCGTCGGGGCAGGACGAGCAGGTCTTCACGGAGGAGGACGAGCGGTACTGGGTCGGCATCGGCATGACCCGGAGCCGCCGCTACCTCGAGATCGGGGTCGGCTCGAAGATCACGAGTGAGTCCCTGCTGCTCGACACCGAGCATCCGGAGGACGGCTTCCGCGTCGTCTGGCCGCGCAAGGAGGGCGTGGAGTACTCCGTCGAGCACGCGGTGCTGGACGGCGAGGACCTGCTGCTCGTGCTCCACAACGACGGCGCGGAGAACTTCGAGCTCGTCGCGGTGCCCCCGGCGGATCCCACGGGCGCGCGGCGCGTGCTCATCCCCCACCGCGAGTCGACGCGGCTCGAGGACGTGGACGCGTTCGCCGGCTTCGTGGCCGTCTCCTACCGGCGGCAGGGCCTCGCCCGCGTCGGCCTCTACAGCAGCGACCCCGAGCGGAGCGACGAGATCGAGGAGATCGCCTTCGACGAGCCGCTGTTCACCGCGGGGCTCGGCGCGAACCCGGAGTGGGAGCAGCCGACGCTCCGCATCGGCTTCACCTCGATGGTCACGCCCTCCACCGTGTTCGACTACGCCGTCGCCTCGAAGCACCTCAGGCTGCTGAAGCAGCAGCCGGTCCTCGGCGACTACGACCCGCTGCAGTACGTGCAGCGGCGCGAGTGGGCGACCGCCGAGGACGGCACGCAGGTGCCGATCTCGCTCGTCGGCCGGGCGGAGCTGTTCGAGGAGCCGGAGCGCCCCTCCCCGATGCTCCTGTACGGGTACGGATCGTACGAGGCGAGCATCGACCCGTCGTTCTCCATCGCCCGCCTCTCGCTGCTCGACCGCGGCGTCGTCTTCGCGATCGCCCACGTGCGCGGTGGCGGGGAGATGGGGCGGCGCTGGTACGAGGAGGGCAAGACCCTCACCAAGCGGAACACCTTCACGGACTTCGTCGCGGCCGCCCGGCACCTCATCACCGAGGGCTACACCAGCCCCGACCGGCTCGTGGCCGAGGGGGCGTCGGCGGGCGGCCTGCTCATGGGGGCGGTGGCGAACCTCGCCCCGGAGCTGTTCGCCGGCATCCACGCGGGCGTGCCGTTCGTGGATCCGCTCACCTCGATCCTCGACCCGTCGTTGCCGCTCACGGTCATCGAGTGGGACGAGTGGGGCGACCCGCTCCACGACCCCGACGTGTACGCGTACATGAAGGGCTACTCGCCGGTCGAGAACGTGGGCGACCACGCGTATCCGCGGATCCTCGCGACCACCAGCCTGAACGACACGCGCGTGCTCTACGTGGAGCCGGCGAAGTGGGTGGCGCGGCTCCGCGAGGTGGGCGCCGACGTGCTGCTGAAGACCGAGATGAGCGCCGGCCACGGCGGCGTCTCCGGCCGGTACGCGGCATGGCGGGAGCGCGCGTTCGAGCTCGCCTGGATCCTGGACGTGCTGCGCGCCGTGTGACCCCGGGCGCTCGCGAGCACCCTATGGACTGGCGCGCAGGCTGCAGCCTGATCGCCAGTCGTTGGGGTGCTCGCTAGGCCGGCGGGTGCGCGGGTGGGTCAGCGCAGGGCGTCGGTGAGCAGGGCGATGAGCGCGTCGAGCTGCACGGAGGACTCCGCCTGCACCTCGCTGTCGTCCCCGTCGAGGGCGCGGGCCGCGAGGGACGCCTTCGCGTCCACGAGCTCCGCGATCTTCGCGTCGATCGTGTGGGCGGCGATGATCCGCCA
>JBQCCU010000163.1:0-10754 GCA_051961935.1 Amnibacterium sp.
CTGCGGGTCCTGCCGCACGGTCGTCAGGCCGAACGCCTCGCTCCACGCGTGGTCGTCGATGCCCACCACGGACAGGTCCTCTGGCACGCGCAGGCCGAGCTCGCCGGCGGCGAGCAGCACGCCGAACGCCATCTCGTCCGAGCCCGCGAACACGGCGGTGGGCCGGTCGGGGGAGTGGAGGAGGGCCCGCGCCGCGACCTTCGCGGGCGGCATCTGGAAGCCCGCGGAGACGAACCAGTCGTCGCGGACCGCCACGCCGTGGGAGGCGAGCGCCTGCTTCCACGCCTCCCGACGCGCCATCGCCACCGTGTAGTCCATCCCGTACTCGTTCTCACCCCCGATGTGGGCGATGCGCGTGTGCCCGAGCGAGAGCAGATGTTCCATCGCGAGGGCGGTGGCCACGTCGTCGTCGATGCCGACGCTGCGGAGTCCGCGCACCGGCGCGCCGACGACGATGGCCGGCATCTGGAGCGAGCGCAGCTCCCGCCGCTCGTCCTTGGAGAAGTCGATGCCGAGGGCGATGACCGCGTCGGCCCGCTTGCGCAGCAGCGCGTTGTGGAAGAGGCGCTCCCGCTCGCCGGGGCCCGCCCCGAGGTTCACCAGGAACGCGTCGTAGCCCTCGCGCCGGAGCACGCTGTCGGCGCCCTCGACGACCTCCGTGTAGAACCAGCGGCCCATCGAGGGGATGACGACGCCGACGGCCCGGTGCCGGCCGCTCGACAGCCCCGCGGCGGAGGGGGAGGGCACGTAGCCGAGCTCCGCAGCGGCCGCCTGCACGGCCTCCCGCGTCTTCGGGGAGACGTTCGGCAGCCCGCGCAGCGCGCGGGAGACGGTCGCGGTGGAGACCCCGGTCCGTCGGGCGACGTCGTGGATGCTGATCATCTCGGTCCCCTCCACGACTTCCGGATCACGGGCCGTCCGGCCCGCCGGGGGGATTCAGCACCCTGCGGCGGAGGTACCAGAGGCCGACTTCGAACAGGATCAGCACGAGCGCGGTCAGCGACGACCACAGCGCGTCCTTGCGGGTGATCTCGAGCCAGAGCGTGATGGCGAGGAAGGCGGCGGCGAAGAACCCGATGAAGCCGAGACCGAGGTCGAAGGTCTCCTTCAGGTCCCGCCGCCGCCGCCCGTCCATCAGCCCTTCACACCGCCCGCGGTGAGACCGGCCACGATGCGGCGCTGGAAGATCAGCACCAGGATGATCAGCGGCACGGTCACGACCACGCCGGCCGCCATGGTGGCCGTGTAGGGCACCTGGTGGGGCTGGCTGCCCGTGAACTGCCCGATGACAGTGGTCACCGTCTGGGTCTGGTTGCTGTGCAGCACCGAGGCCAGCAGGTACTCGTTCCAGCTGTGGATGAAGGCGAGGATCGCGGTCGTGAACACCGCGGGCGCAGCCAGCGGTTGGATCACGATGCGGAACGCCTGCGCCGCCGTGCAGCCGTCGATCCGCGCCGCCTCCTCGAGCTCCCACGGCATCTCGCGGAAGAACGAGTTCAGCGTGTACACCGTCAGCGGCAGGGCGCCGGAGATGTACGGGACGATCAGCGCCTGGTAGGTGCCCTGCCAGCCGATGTCGGTGAACAGCCCGAACAGCGGGGTCAGCAGCGCGACGCCGGGGAACATCGAGGCGCCGAGCACGAAGCCCATCACGAGGCCCTTGCCCGGGAAGCTCAGCCGGGCGAGGGCGTACGCGGCGAAGACGCCGACGATGAGCGAGATGATCGTGACCGTCGTGCCGATGAACAGGCTGTTGAGCAGGCCGAGACCGAGCTGGTTGTTCGCCGGGTCGAACGCCGTGAAGAAGTTGTCGAGCGTCACGTGGCTCGGCAGCGGGTTCGGCTCGAACGTGTACTGCACGTCCCGGAACGCGGTGACGATCATCCAGTAGAACGGCAGGAGGCACCAGATCACGATCAGCGCCGCCTGGATGGCGGTGCGGCTCGCGGATCCGGCGGCGCGCCTGCGCCGGGCGCGGACCCGCGCCTGGGTGTACTCGTCGAAGACCGGCCGCTCCGCGGTCGCGGTCGCCGGACCCGCGATGGAGGTCGAGCTCATACTTCCTTCGCCACCTTCCTGGCCTTCCGCTCGCTGCCGGTGATGTTCGCGCCCAGGAGGCGGATGAAGATGAACGCGACGGCGAAGATGATGATGAACGTGATCGTCGAGAGGGCCGAGGCCGAGTTCAGCCCCGACTTCACCTGCTCGACGACGAGGATGGACAGGGTGGTCGTGGCGTCGCCCTTCCCGCCGCCGCCCCCGGTGAGGATCTGCGGCAGGTCGTACATCCGCAGCGCGTCGAGCGTGCGGAAGAGCACCGCGACGATCAGCGCCGGCTTCAGCAGGGGGAGCGTGATGCGGAAGAACTGCTGCACCGTGGTCGCGCCGTCCATGCGGGCCGCCTCGTAGACGTCCTCGGGGATCAGCTGGAGACCGGCCAGCAGCAGCAGGGCCATGAACGGCGTGGTCTTCCACGTGTCCGCGATCACGATCGCGAACCGGGACGCCCAGAGGTCCGAGCCCCAGATGATCTGCGCGTGGAGGATCGTGTTGACGATGCCGTCCGTGGCGAAGATGAAGTACCAGAGCTTCGCGGTGACGGCTGTGGGGATCGCCCACGGCACGAGCACGGCCGCGCGGAGGATGCCGCGGCCCCGGAAGTTGCGGTTCATGATGATCGCCATCCAGAGCCCGAAGACGGTCTCGAGCGCGACGGTGACGACCGCGAAGAAGAACGTGACGAACACCGAGTTCCAGAAGCTCGCGGCGAGCTGGCCGGGGGCGCAGGCGACCGTGGAGCCGTTCGGGTTCGTGCACTGCTGGAGGATCCAGTGCGTGTAGTTGTCGAGCCCGGCGAACCCGCCCGTCACGGCGAAGCCGGTCTTCGGGTCGATGTGGCTGCCGGCCTGGAACGAGTTGAAGATCGAGAGGACGATCGGGTACCCGACGACGACCGCCATCACGACGATGGTCGGCAGCAGCAGCAGGTACGCGTTGCGGATCTCCCGGCGCCGGTTGGCCTCGAGGCTGTCCCGCCCCGGTCGCCGTCCGTCACCGGGTGACGTGGATATCGCGGTCGTGGGATCCGCGGTGGTCATGAATGCCTCCTTGCATTGTGAGACCGGGGGGAGAGACGACGAGGCCCGGATGCCGACCGGGTGGCCGGCACCCGGGCCTCGTCGCTCAGGTGGGATCAGCCGTTACCGGCCTGCTTGATCGCGTTGGACATGTCGGTCAGCGCCTGGTCGACCGTCTTGTTGCCCTTCAACGCCGCGTAGGCGTTGTCCTGGATCGCGGTCGTGACCGCCTGGTAGTACGGCGTCGCGGGACGCGCCACGGCGTTGTCCAGCGAGGCCTTCAGGGTCGGCAGGTACTTGAACTGGCTCGTGAGCGAGGAGTCCGTGTACAGGGACGACAGCACCGGAGCCGCGGACGACTTCTTGATGGCGAACGTCTGCACGGCCGGGCTCTGGAACCACTTCAGGAACTCGAGCGCGGTGCCCTTGTGCTTCGAGAACGCGCTGATCGCCCAGTTGTGGCCACCGAGGCTCGACTTGCCGGGGAAGCCGGCGATGCCGAGGGCGGACGGGTTCTTCTTGGCGAAGGAGCTGCCGTCCGTGGTGGTCAGGCTGTAGGCGTACGGCCAGTTCGTGTAGAAGAGGAACTTGCCGGCCTCGAACGCGGCGCGGCCCTGCTCCTCCTGGTACGTGATCGCCGTCTGCGGGATGTCGCCGTTCTTGAAGGCGTCGACGAGGGTCTGCAGACCCTTCTTCGCCTCAGGCGTGTTCAGCGTCGGGTTGCCGCTCTTGTCGACGACCGTGCCGCCGGCCGAGTTGACCGCCTCCGAGAAGTTCACGGTGAGGCCCTCGTACTTGGCGAACTGGCCCGTGTAGCAGCCGATGCCCTTGGCCTTGGCGATGCCGCAGTCGGCGAACATCTCCGCATAGGTGGTGGGAACGGGCTTCGAGCCGAGCAGGTCCTTGCGGTAGTACAGGATCTGCGAGTCGGTCGCCGCGGGAGCCGCGTACTGCGTCCCCTTGTACATCGACGTGGCGAGCACGGCCGGGACGATCGCGGACTCGTCGAGCTTGTACGCGCCGGTGAGCGGCTGCAGGTACTGGTTCGAGGCGAGCTGCTGCGTCCAGACCACGTCGGAGGACACGACGTCGTAGTCGGTCGACTTCTGCTGGAAGTGCAGCAGCAGGTCCTGCAGCTGCTGGTCGGCCTGGTCGGACTGCTGCTTGAACGTGACCGGCGTCTTCGGGTGGGCCTTGTCCCACATGGCCTTCAGCAGCGGCAGGGTGCCGTTGTTGTCCTTGCCCTGCACGACCGTGATGGGGCCGTACTCGGACTTGTCGATCGTGTTGCTGCTGCTTCCGCCGCCGCCGCCGCTGCCGCCCGACGACGTGCTGGAGCACGCGACGAGACCGAGGGCGGTGAGTGCGAGCGTCGCGCCTGCTGCGGCGACGCGCATCGCTTTTCTCATTGGACTCCTCTTTGAGTGGGGATCACATGGTGCTGTGAACAGGCGCCGGTGGGCGCCCCTGCGTCACCGTAGACGATGCCCTGAGAGGTGGCAAGGCGCGGTGCAACCGTTTGCAGCAAGCGTTGCGATCCTGTTCCTCAAGCGTTACCGCCCCGGGCCGCCGCCACGAGCCGGCCGTCCTCGAGCCGCACGGGCACCGGGTCCACGATCTCGAGCGCCACGCGGCCGTCGGCCTCGCCGTTGCGGAAGCCGAGCAGCACCCAGGAGCCGTCCCGCCGCTGCACCAGCGGCGCGGCGAACAGCGCCGGCTCCGCCTCGAACGGCCGCGCCGCGTCGAGGTCCCACGGGCCGAGCGGCGAGTCGGCGGTCAGCGACCAGGTGCAGTACCGCCCGAAGCGGGCGACCTGCTCCTTCGACTGCTCCTCCGGTGCGCAGGTGAACACGAGCACCCAGGAGCCGTCGATGCGCCGGATCTGCGGCACCTCGAGCTGGCCGAACCCGCCGGGGGCGCCGAGCGGGGCACCGACCGACCAGTGGCGCAGGTCGGTGCTCGTCGCGTGCGCGAGCACGCCGTCCGCGTTCCGGGGCGCCCCCGTCGCGCGCGCCGTGATCACCATGTGCCAGCCGGTCTCGCCCGGCACGCGGAACACGAACGGGTCGCGCCACGTCTCGCTCGCGGTGCGGTCCGTGTCGAGGGTCGTGTAGCGCGCGGGATCCACGGGGGCGATCGGCTCGTCGCCCACCCGGCGGAAGGTGCGCAGGTCGGGGGACTCCGCCAGCCCGATCCGCTGGTCGCGGACCCCGTGCCCCCGCGTGCCGATCGCCGTGTAGAAGAGCCGCCACACGCCGTCGTCGCCCCGCACGACCGAGCCCGTCCAGATCGCGAGGTCGTCCCAGCCGCCCGTCCGGGGCCCGATGGCATCGGGCTCGAGGTGCCAGCCGACGAGGTCGATGCTCGTCGCGTGCCCGACGACGGCGCGCTCGTGCCGGCGGTCCGGATCCGCGAGCGCGCGGGGCGCCTTCAGGAAGAAGAGGTGGTAGCGCTCGCCGTCGTCGGCGACCCAGCTGTCCCAGATCCAGTCGTCCGCGAGCCGCAGCATCCGTCCCCCGTCTTCCCTCGTGACGACCGTAGAGGCCGAGGGCGCTCTCGGGGAAGGCGCGACCGACGCGTCCGGCCGACCTACCCTTGGCACTCGTGAGCATGGCGCGCGGCGGCCGAGGCGGCGGGGTCGCTCCGCGCGACCCGGCGGTCGCGCGTGAGCAGATCGCCGCGTCCCCGAAGGTGCCCGATCTCGGGCGCCGGATCGTCACGCTGTTCCGCCCCCACCGCGCCCGCCTCGCCCTGACGGTCACGCTGGTGCTGATCACGGCGGCGCTGACCGTCGTGCCGCCGCTGCTCACGCAGCGCGCCTTCGACGACGGCCTCTTCCCGCACACCGGGCATCCGGACCTCCCGGTGCTCGCCGCGATCGTCGGCGGCATCGTGCTCGTCTGGGCCGTCTCGCAGGGGCTCGGCGTCTGGCAGACCTACCTCACCGCGACCGTCGGCAACGGGGTGACCGCCACGCTGCGCGAGCGCCTCTTCGCGCGGCTGCAGGAGATGGAGCTCGGCTTCTTCACCCGGACGCGCACCGGCGTGATCCAGTCGCGGCTCGCGAACGACGTGGGCGGCGTCTCCAACGTGCTCTCGAACACCGTCTCGAGCGTCGTGGGCAACACCGTCACCGTGCTGGCCGCCTTCGTCGCGATGGTGCTGCTCAGCTGGCAGCTGACGATCATCGCCCTGCTGCTGCTCCCGCTGCTCGTCGTGGTGCAGCGCCGCGTGGGCCAGCGTCGGGCCCGGATCGCGACGAAGACGCAGGAGTCGCTGTCGGAGCTGTCCGCGATCACGCAGGAGGCGCTGTCCGTCTCGGGGATCCTCCTCGCCAAGGCGTTCACCCGGCAGGGGAGCGAGACGGCCCGGTACGCGGCGGAGAGCGAGCGGCAGCTGCGGCTGCAGATCCGGCAGGAGATGACCGGGCAGGGCTTCTTCGCGATCCTGCAGGTGTTCCTGCTCGTCGTGCCCGCGCTCGTCTACCTCGTGGCCGGCATCCTGCTGTTCCAGGGGGCGCCGATCACCGCGGGCACGATCGTCGCCTTCACCACGGTGCAGTCGCGGCTCACCTTCCCGATGCTCGGGCTGCTCCGGGTCGCCCTCGACATGCAGACGTCCACGGCGCTGTTCGCCCGGATATTCGAGTACCTCGACTTGAAGCCCGCGATCACCGACGCGGCCGACGCCGTGCCGGTGCCGGCCGACGAGCGGCTCGGGCTGGTGGAGTTCGAGCACGTCGCCTTCGGCTACCCGCCCGCCCCCGGGGAGGCGAAGGCGGTCCGGATCCTCGAGGACGTCTCCTTCACCGTCGAGCCCGGCCGGTTCACGGCGCTCGTCGGACCCTCCGGCGCCGGCAAGACGACGATCGGCTACCTGCTGCCCCGCCTCTACGACGTGACCGGGGGCGCCGTGCGCTTCGCGGGCATCGACGTCCGGCACCTGCAGCAGTCGTCGCTGCTCGCGCACATCGGGATCGTCAGCCAGGAGACCTACCTCTTCCACGCCACCATCCGCGACAACCTCCGCTACGCCAAGGAGGACGCGACGGACGAGGAGATCGAGGCGGCGGCGCGGGGCGCGAACATCCACGAGACGATCGGCCGGTTCCCCGACGGCTACGACACGGTGGTGGGGGAGCGGGGGTACCGGCTCTCCGGCGGGGAGAAGCAGCGCGTGGCCATCGCCCGCGTGCTGCTGAAGAACCCGCCCGTGGTGCTCCTCGACGAGGCCACGAGCGCACTCGACTCGGTGTCGGAGCGCATCGTGCAGGAGGCGCTCGACGCCGCGTCGTCCGGACGCACGACGGTCGCGATCGCGCATCGGCTCTCCACCGTGATCGACGCGGACGAGATCCTCGTGGTCGACGGCGGCCGCATCGTCGAGCGGGGCACCCATACCGAGCTCGTGCGCCTCGGCGGCCTCTACGCCGAGCTCGCGGCCGAGCAGGGCGTCGAGTACGTCGAGGGGCCGGACGCCCTCGACACCGCCCCGGCCTGAGGCTCGTCGGCGCCTCATCGAGGCGTCATAGGGGTGGCATAGCGCCGGCGCCCAGCCTCTCCGCATGGTCCCCTGGAACGAGCGCATCGACGTCGAGATCGTCGTGCCGGTCCACGACGAACAGCGGGTGCTGCAGGAGAGCGTCTGGCGCCTGCACCGCTACCTCACCCTCCACCTGCCGCTGGCCTGGCGCATCACCGTTGTGGACAACGCGAGCACGGACGCGACGCTCGAGATCGCGCGCGGCCTCGCGGAGACGCTGTCCGACGTCACCGTCGTGCACCTCCCGGAGAAGGGCCGCGGCCGGGCCCTCAAGGCCGCCTGGGGTGCCTCGGACGCCCGCGTGCTCGCCTACCTCGACGTCGACCTCTCGACGGACCTCGCCGGCCTCGCCCCGCTGCTCGCGCCCCTGCTCTCGGGCCACTCGGACGTGGCCATCGGCACGCGCCTCACGCGCACCAGCCGCGTCGTGCGGGGCACGAAGCGGGAGGTCATCTCCCGGTCGTACAACCGCATCGTCCGCGCGACCTTCGGAGCCTCGTTCACCGACGCCCAGTGCGGCTTCAAGGCGATCACGCGGGAGGCGGCCGCCCGGCTGCTGCCGCTCGTGCGCGACGACGACTGGTTCTTCGACACGGAGCTGCTCGTGCTCGCGGAGCGTGCGGGGCTGCGGATCCACGAGGTGCCCGTGGACTGGACGGACGACCCGGACAGCCGCGTGGACCTCCGGCGCACGGCCGTCGAGGACCTCAAGGGCATCTGGCGGCTGCTGAACGACCTCGGGCGCCACCGCCTGCCGATCGAGGCGATCGCGGCGGAGCTCGGCCGGGGACCGATCGGTCCGTCCGCGCCGCCCCGCTTCGTCACCCAGGTGGTGCGCTTCGGCGCCGTCGGGGTGCTGTCCACCCTCGCGTTCGCGCTGCTCTTCCTCCTCCTGCGGCCCCTGTTCGGCGAGCAGGCGGCGAACCTCCTCGCCCTGCTGCTGACCGCGGTGGCGAACACCGGCGTCAACCGCTGGTTCACCTTCGGCGTGACCGGCCGCGTCGGCGCGGTGCGGCACCAGGCCCAGGGACTCGTCGTCTTCGGGCTCGCCTGGTGCATCACCGCGGGGTCGCTCGTCGCGCTCCACGCGGTCGTCCCGCACGCCTCCGCGGCCGAGGAGATCCTCGTGCTCACCGGGGCCAACCTCCTCGCGACCGTGCTCCGCTTCGTCCTGCTGCGCGCCTGGGTCTTCCGCACCCGCCGCGCCGCGCCGGGGGGCGCCGCGGTGCCCGCTCCGCTTCCCACCGACCGTCCCGACACCATGGAGATCGCCCAGTGACCTCGACCCTCTCCGGACCCGCCACCGCCGCCTCCCCGCCGCAGCTCGGCTCCCGCGCGCACCGCGCCGCCCGCGCGGTCTGGCGCGGCCGGGCGGCCGACGCGGCGTGGGTGCGGCCCGCGTTCCTCGGGCTGCTCGTGCTCGCCGCGGCGCTGGACACGTGGGACCTCGCCGCGAGCGGCTGGGCGAACGCGTTCTACTCCGCCGCCGCGCAGGCGGGGGCGACGAACTGGGAGGCGTTCCTGTACGGCTCCTCGGACGCCGGCAACTCGATCACGGTCGACAAGCCGCCCGCCTCGCTCTGGGTGATGGCGCTGTCCGTGCGCGTCTTCGGCCTCAGCCCGTGGAGCATCCTGCTGCCCGAGGCACTGATGGGCGTCGCGACCGTCGCGCTCGTGTACCTGATCGTCCGGCGCCACTTCGCGCCGGGAGCCGCCCTGCTCGCCGGAGCGGTGACGGCGCTCACGCCGGTGGCGGTGCTGATGTTCCGCTTCGACAACCCCGACGCGCTGCTCGTGCTGCTCGTCACGCTCGCCACCTTCCTCACCCTCCGCGGCATCGAGGACGGGCGGATCCGGTGGATCCTCTTGGCGGGCGTCGCGATCGGGTTCGGCTTCCTGACGAAGCAGCTGCAGGCGTTCCTCGTCGTCCCCGTGCTGGCTGGCGTCTACCTGTTCGCAGCACCGCGCCGCCTCGGCGCCCGGTTCCTGCACCTGCTCGGGGCCCTCGGCACGCTCGTGGCGTCGGCCGGCTGGTGGGTCGCGATCGTCGAGCTGGTGCCGGCGAGCGCGCGGCCGTACATCGGCGGGTCGCAGACGAACGACTTCCTCGAGCTGACCTTCGGCTACAACGGCTTCGGCCGGCTCACGGGGCAGGAGACCGGATCCGTCACGGGCGGCGCCCGCGCCGGCGGCGGCCTGTGGGGGCAGACGGGGCTGCTGCGGCTGTTCGCCAGCGACTTCGCGAGCCAGATCAGCTGGCTGCTGCCCGCAGCGCTCGCCCTGCTCGTGGTCGGCCTCGTCGTCCTCCGGCGCCGGCCTCGCACCGATGCGGCGCGCGCCACGGTGCTGCTGCTCGGCGGCACGCTGCTCACCACCGGGCTGGCCTTCAGCCTCGGGGCCGGGATCATCCACCCCTACTACTCCGTGGCGCTCGCCCCGGCCATCGGCGGCCTCGTCGGCATCGGCGCGGCACTGCTGTGGACGGCGAGGGCGACGCTCCAGGCACGCGCCACCGCGGCCGCGATCGTGCTCGGCTCGACCGCGTGGGCCGTCGTCCTCCTCGCCTCGACCCAGGGCGTCCTCACCTGGCTCGCGCCACTGGTGGGCGGGGCCGGGTTGCTCGGCGCCGCCGCGCTGCTCGCCGGTCCTCGGATCGGGGCTGCCGCCGCGCCGATCGCGATCGTGGCGTCCCTCGTCGCGGGTCTCGCCGGTCCCGCCGCGTTCTCCGTCGACACCGCGCTCACCCCGCACACGGGCTCGCTGCCCACGGCCGGCCCCGCCGTGTCGGTCGGGGCCGCGGGTGGGGCGCGATTCGGCGCGGCCGGTGGGCAGGGCTTCGCGCGCCGCTTCGGCGGCTTCGGTGCCCGGAACGGCTTCACCCCGCCGCAGGGCGGGTTCGGGACGCAGGGCGGGTTCGGGACGCAGGGCGGCTTCGGGACGCAGGGCGGGTTCGGGACGCGCGGCGGCTTCGGCGCGCGCGGCCTCGGCGGCGGTGCGATGGGCGGCCTGCTCGGCGGCAGCACCGAGGTCAGCGCCGCCGTGACCGCGGCGCTGAAGTCGGACGCCTCCGCCTACACCTGGGCCGCGGCCGCGATCGGCTCCCAGAACGCCGCCTCCTACCAGCTCGCGACGGGC
>JBQCCU010000164.1:0-3246 GCA_051961935.1 Amnibacterium sp.
AGTGGTATCACCGTTCACTGTAGGGGCAGATGTGACAACGAGTCCACCCTCGAACAGGGGCCGAACGGCCCTGTTCACCCTCCCGCCACCCACGCGGTGCGCTCCGTGCGCGAGCCATGAGCACTTTCCCCACCGCCACGGCCGCCACGCGACTCCGTCGCGCGTCGGAACCGGCCGGCGTGGGCCCAGCAGGACGAAACCGGCGGTTTCGTCCTGCTGAAGCGACTACGTCCTGCTGAAGTGCTCCCCGGACCGGCGTCGCGCCCGCGGCGCGGACGGGTCCGCGGGTGCGGGGGAAGCGGCCCGTGCGCGCGGCGGTCGCGGCGCCGAGCCGCACCGCCGCGGCTCGCATGCGCGGCGAGAGCGGATGCGTCGGCGTGGCCGCGGCGACCGCGGCGGTCTCGTCCGCCACCGGTTCGGCGGCGGCGACCGCGGGCTTGACGAAGGCGCCGAGCCACTCCGCGATCGGCTCCAGCTGGGCCGGCTCGAGCCGGTAGTAGCGGTGCTGGCCCTGCTCGCGCACGGAGACGATGGAGAACTCGCGCAGCGTCTTCAGATGCTTGGAGACGGTCGGCTGGCTGAGCGACAGGCGGCTCACCAGCTCGCCCACGCTCGCCTCGCCGGCCCCGTCGCCCGTCTCGGTCTGCTCGAGCAGCGCGCGCAGCAGCTCGCGCCGCGTCGGGTCAGCGATGACGTCGAACAGGTCCGCCACATGCTCACCGTATCGGCGCCCGCCCCGTCGCGCCATGCATGGCGTCCCCCGGACGGGGGTCAGCCCGCGGCGATCTCCTGCGCACGGGCGATCGCGGACGCGAGGGCCTCGTCGAAGATGCCGCCGAGGTCGCGCTGCTCGAACACCGCGACCGCACGCTCGGTCGTGCCCTTGGGGCTGGTGACCTGCCGGCGCAGCTCGGCCGGTGACTCCTCGGTGGCCGCCAGGAGCCGGAGCGCGCCGTCGGCCGTGCCGACCACGAGGGCGCGGGCCTCGTCCTCGGAGAAGCCGAGGCGTCCGGCGGCGTCGATGAACCGCTCGAGGAAGAGGTAGACGTACGCGGGGCCGGATCCGGAGACCGCCGACAGCGCGTCGATGCGCTCCTCCGCCACCTCGACGACCGTGCCGACGGTGCGGAAGGCGGCGACGACGGCCGCGACGTCCTCCTCGCGCGCCCCCTCGGGCGCGGCGACGCCGGTGACCCCGGCGCCGATCGCCGCCGGGGTGTTCGGCATCGCCCGGAACACGGCGACGCCGTCCGGCAGCGCGGCGGCCATGGTGGCGATGCGGACCCCCGCGGCCACGCTCACGACGAGCGCCCCGGGCTCGAGGGCGTCGGCGATCTCGGCGAGCAGGGCGGGGACGCCGGCCGGTTTCACGGCCACGACGACGAGCCGCGCCCCGGCGACGGCCCGCCGGTTCGCATCCCGGTCCCGCTCCGCGATGAGCACGGTCAGCCCCTCCGCGTGCTGGGGCGCCCTGGCCGGGGTGCGGGTGGTGACGCGGAGGTCCCCGACGCCGGCGGCGCGCAGCCCGCTGAGGACGGCGCCGCCCATCGAGCCGCCCCCGAGGACGGCGACGGGCGAGGGCAGGGCGGTGGCGTCGGTCACCTGCCGAAGCGTAGAGCCGGGGGCGGTCCACGGCCCATCTCCTACACTGGCGGCGCGGGGAGGTGCGGTATGCCGAACAACGATGTCGATCCCGCGACCGCGATCAGCCAGGCGGTCGGCCGGGTGCGGAACGTGCGCAACGTCTCGACGGTGCGGATCGGTCAGGAGAACGGGTCCGGGCGGGTGCTCGTCGCGATCCGCGTCGGCCTTCCCCCGCTGCTGCCGCTGTCCGACGTGGTCAACGTCATCGCGCACGTGCAGCTCGCCGCCGCGCGGATCGCGCCGAAGGGCGCGGCGGTGTTCGTGGAGCCCGACGTGGCGCACGACCAGGCGACGCCCACCGAGACGATCGTCATCCGCGCGCTGGAGTAGCGGTCACCGCCGCGCGGCGAAGAAGTCGGTCAGCAGCGCGGCGCACTCGTCGGCGGCGACGCCCGCGACGACCTCGACCGCGTGCGGACCGCGGCGGTCGCGGATGACGTCCTGCACGGATCCGACGGCGCCCGCCTTCTCGTCCCACGCGCCGAACACCAGCCGGGGGATCCGCGCGGCGAGCACGGCGCCGGCGCACAGCACGCACGGCTCGAGGGTGACGACGAGGGTGCAGCCGTCGAGCCGCCAGCTCCCCAGCGCGGCGGCCGCCGCCCTCAGCGCGACGATCTCCGCGTGGGCGAGCGGATCGCCGGTCGCCTCGCGCTCGTTGCGCCCGGTGCCGAGCACGGTCCCCTCGGCGTCGACGAGCACGGCGCCGACGGGCACGTCACCGGTGGCGAGGGCCGCTCGCGCCTCGTCGAGCGCGCGCGCCATGAGCGCCGCGTCCTCCTGCCGCATCCCGCCTCCGTCCGGCACCGCTTCCGTCAGTACCCTGACAGCATGCGCGTGCACGTGGCCGACCATCCGCTGATCACGCACAAGCTCACGATGCTGCGCGACCGCACGACGCCCTCGCCGACCTTCCGCGCCCTCGCCGAGGAGCTGGTCACCCTGCTCGCCTACGAGGCGACGCGGCAGGTGCGGGTCGAGCCGGTGTCGATCGAGACGCCGGTCGCCCGGACGACCGGCCTCGCGATCAGCAGCCCGCGGCCGCTGATCGTGCCGATCCTGCGCGCGGGCCTCGGGATGCTCGAGGGCATGGTGAAGCTCATCCCGAGCGCGGAGGTGGGATTCCTCGGCATGGTTCGGAACGAGGAGACGCTCGAGCCGGCGATCTACGCCGAGCGCCTGCCGACCGATCTCGAGAACCGCCAATGCTTCGTGCTCGACCCGATGCTCGCCACGGGCGGCAGCCTGCTCGCGGCGATCGACTACCTCTTCGATCGCGGCGCCGTCGACGTCACCGCCGTCTGCCTGCTCGCCGCACCCGAGGGGCTCGCGATGATCGAGAAGGCCACGCAGGGCCGCGACCTCACGATCGTGCTCGGCGCGCTCGACGAGCGCCTGAACGAGCAGGGGTACATCATCCCCGGCCTCGGCGACGCGGGCGACCGGCTCTACGGCACCGTGCCGAGCTGATCCGCCGCTCCCCAACCGCCCCCTGCACGAACGACGGAGTTCCGGAGCGGAACCGGCCCCAATCCGCATGGATCCGGGCGTCCGGCGCGACTTCTCCGTCGTTCGTGCGCGCGCCCGGCTTGACATGCCTTC
>JBQCCU010000165.1:0-3186 GCA_051961935.1 Amnibacterium sp.
TGTTCTTGGTGCGGCGCAGCAGGATCTCGACGACCTGCTCGACCTCCGTCGTGCGGCCGATCACCGGATCGAGGCCGTGCTCGCGCGCCCGGGCCGTGAGGTCGGTGCCGAACTGGTCGAGGGTCGGGGTCTCGCTCTGCGGCTCCGCCTCGCCGGCGGCCGCGCCGCCCTGCGCGATGCGCTGCAGCTGGTCGGGCGTGACGCCGTGGGCGGCGAGCAGCTGCCCCGCGGCGGCGTGCTGGTTCGCGACGAAGGCGAAGAACAGGTGCTCCGGGTCCACGTACGTGGAGCCGAAGGCGCGGGCGACCTGCACGGCCTCCATCAGCGCGCGCTGCGCGTACGGGGTGAGGCCGGGCGTGCCGGCCACTCGCTCCCCACCGGCGGGCATGCGCTCCTCGACGGCCGCGAGCAGCGCGTCGACGTCGATGCCGGCGCCGGACAGGGCCGCCCGGCCCTGCTCGCCGGAGACGAGCGCGTGCAGCAGGTGGAGCGCGTCGACCTCGGCGTGCCCGTGCTCCACGGCGAAGCGGACGGCGGTGCCGACCACCTCGTGGGTGCGCCGGCTCAGCAGCCGGCTGATGTCGATGGGGCGACCCGACGATGCGGACCGCTGGCTCTGCAGCAGCCGGGCCAGGAACTCGTCGAACGAGCCGTCGCCGGCGGCGGGGCCGAAGTACTCAGGCAAGAGACCTCCAGGAAACTTGAGTGCCTACGGCTCAATGTAACGCGCCGGGAGGGGAGGCATTCCCGACGCGACGATGTTCTTGAGTCGCGGTCGCTCAATTTCCTTCGTTGCGGGCGCGAGGGACGGCCGCTGCCGGCGCCACCTGTGGCCCAGCCTCGCGGAGCCCAGGAGTCAGGCCAGCAGGCGGAGCGCCTCGGGCGCGGCGGGGGCGACCGCGGGGGAGAGGCGGCGCAGCAGCTCGAGCCAGCTCGAGTCGGACCGGATCGTCTCCTTCAGGAACGCCGTGCCCCGGTCGGGCAGGCCGGCGGTGATCAGGCCGAGCCCCGCCCAGAACCGCAGCTCGTCGTTGCCGGGTGCCGCCTCGTAGGCCGCGACGTAGCGGTCGGCGGCGGCGGCGAAGTCGCCGTGCGCCGTCAGCGCGTCGCCCTCGTCCGCGAGCACGTACGCGTCGTGCAGGGTCACGAGGCGCCGCAGCTCGGCGAGCGGCTGCGGTGCGTCGTCGACGCGGACAACGACGATCCGGTCCGCCTCGGTGCCGTCGGCGGGCACGACGAGGAGCGCAGCGGACTGGCGGCCGCGGAGATCGCCGCCCGCCAGCTCGGCCGCGTCGAGCGCGGCGAGCAGCGCGGCCGGAAGCCCCTGGCCGATCGTCCCCTCGTACGCCGCGGCCATGGCGGGCCACACCTCGGGGGAACGCATCATGTTGGCCTGGCACGCGTAGCCCTCGCCGGTCACGTGCCCGGCGGCGGGGATGCAGGCGCGGCCGGTGTGCGCGACCGCGACGCCGTCCGCGCCGACGACCGCGAGCTGCCGATGCTCGGCGGCCGGGTCGCCCGCGAGCAGCGCCGGCACGATCTCCACCGCGGACCGGCCCTCCCGCAGCATCGCGAGCACCCGCGGCTTGTGCTGCACGTCGGGATTCGCCTGGGTGGCGATCGCGCCGACGCCGGCCGACGCGGCGGGCACCAGCGCGCCCACGTCGAACCAGTGCGATTGCACGGCCACGCCGAACGCACCGGTCCGCGGGTCGCGGGCCACGATCGAGTACGTGCCGTGGCGGGGTCCGCGGCGGCGGGGGTAGGTGGATCCGGCGAAGGTGCTCACCGGGGGATTCTGGCGCAGCGGCGCTCAGCCGGCGACGGCGGCCACCGCCCCGGTGGCCGCGGCCACCCCGAACACGGACTACCAGGCGCCCATGCGCTTCGCGAGCGGATGCGACGCCCCGAACGCGCCGAGGTAGGCGGCGGTCACCGCGGTGGCCCTGGCGGGACCGGCGGCGCGGTGGACCACGACGAACGTGGCGGCGCCGAAGGCGGCGAGCACGACGCCGCCGAGGGCCCGGACCCCGGTCGCCCGAGCCGTGCCGTAGCCGGCGATCAGGCCCCCGGTCGTCAGGGCGGGGGCGAGGATGCGGGACAGGGTGCGAGCGTCGTTCACGGACGTCGATCCTGCCCCGCGCCCTCAAGAATCCGCTGGACGGGCGGTCACCGACGGCCGCCGCAGCGTGAGCGCACCCGCCGACGCCGCGACGACGGTGGCGAGGCCCGCCACCGTCATGGCGCCCCCAGCGCCGAGCGCGGTGGTCAGCGGAGCGGCGACGAGGGTGCCGACCCCGATCGCGCTCTGGATCATCGCGCCCGCGGCGGCGAACGCCCGCCCGTGCGCCCGCTCCGGCGTGAACCGCGCGAGCACGGCGGTCTGCGCCACGTTCAGGCCCCCGTTGCCGATGCCCCCGACGACCGACGCGGCGAACGCGACGCCGAGTGAGGGTGCGAGGCCGATCCCGGCGATCGCCGCCCCCATCACGACGGCGGAGGCCGCGAGGACGACCGGATGCAGCCGCTCGGGCAGCCGCGGCACGAGCTGGGTGCCGGCCAGGGCGCCGGCGCTCCACAGGGTCATGGCGAGACCGAACCCGCCGCCACCGCCGGCGAGATCGTCGGCGATCCGGTACGGGGAGGCCACGTTGTCGATGACCGCGAAGGCGATGCCGAGCACGGCGATCAGCTGCGTCGCGCGCAGCACGGGGTGGCCGAGCGCGATGCGGAAGCCGCCTCGAGGGCCGTCGGCGTGCGCCGGGCCGCCGGCGGCGGCGGGGGGCCGGCGGGTGCGGATCAGCAGGGTGATCCCGGCCAGCGCCGCGAAGCTCGCCGCGTCCCCGAGCACGGCCGCGGCCGGGCCCCCGGCCGCCGTGAGCAGGCCACCGATCGCGGGGCCGACGATGCCGCCGATGCCGAACGCCGCCGCGACCCGCGCGTAGCCGCGGGCCGCGCCGTCCGAGCCGGTGATGGCGGGCACGAGCGCCGCCCCGGCCGGCCGCACCAGCGCGCCGAGGGAGGCGAGCGCCGCGAACAGCAGCACCGTGGCGAGCGGGGCGGTGACGAACGCGAGCGGCACCGCGACGACCGCCTGCCCGAGCAGGGCGATCGTGAGGAGGCGACGGGTCTCGACGCGGTCCACGAGCGGGCCGGCGAGCATCGAGAGGGCGATGACCGGCACGA
>JBQCCU010000166.1:0-8962 GCA_051961935.1 Amnibacterium sp.
TGCGCGACGCGGGCGCCGACGTCATCGGCGTCGACCACCGGCTGCCCCTCGACGCGGCCTCGGCCCTGCTCGGCGACGCGGTGCCGCTGCAGGGGAACAACGACCCCGCGCTGCTCGACGCCCCCTGGCCGGTGCTGGAGCGCCACCTGGAGGCGGTCGTGGCGGCGGGGGCGGCCGCGCCGGCGCACGTGCTGAACCTCGGTCACGGGGTCCCGCCGACCACCGATCCCGGCGTGCTCACGCGGATCGTCGAGTGGGTGCACGCGCGCTCGTGAGCGGATCGGCGGTCGTCGTGGGCGGCGGGGTCGGTGGCCTCGTCGCCGCTCGCCGGCTCGCGCTGCAGGGCCGTTCGGTCGTGCTGCTCGAGCGGTCGGGGCGGCTGGGCGGCCGCGTCGCCCGCGGCGTGCTCGCGGGCATGCCCGTGGACACGGGAGCGGAGAGCTTCGCGGTGCGCGGGGGCACCGTGCAGGCGCTCGTCGACGAGCTCGGGCTCGCGGCCGCGGTCGTCTCGCCGCGCGGCAGCGCCTCCGTCGCGCTCGCCGACCGCGTGGTGCCGCTGCCCGCGGGCGGCGTGCTCGGCATCCCCGGCTCACCCCTCGCCCCCGACGTGCGGCGCGTGCTCGACGGCGGCGGCGCCCTCCGCGCCTACGCGGACCGGCTGCTGCCGGTGCTCAAGGTCGGCCGCTACGAGCGGCTCGGCCCCCTCGTCCGCGGCCGCATGGGGCGGCGGGTGCTCGACCGGCTGGTCGCCCCGGTGGTGGAGTCGGTCTACGGCGTGGACGCGGAGACGGTGCCCGTCGACGCGATCGCACCGCAGCTGAACCGCGCGATCACGGTGGCCGGGTCGCTCTCGGCGGCGGTCCTGCAGCTGCGGGCGGCCGCGCCCGCGGGCAGCGCCGTGCGCGGGCTCGTCGGCGGCGTCGCGCGGCTCGTGGAGGCCCTCACCGCCGACCTCGAGCGCCTCGGCGTCGACGTCCGGCTGGACGCCGAGGTCATCGGCGTGCATCCCGCTCCGCGCGGGCCCGGGTTCACCGTCGTCACCCCCAGGGAGGACGTGCGCGGCGACGCCGTCGTGCTCGCCGCCGACGGGGCCGCGGCCCTCGACCTGCTCCGCGACGCGGCGCCCGAGGTGGCCGCGATGCCCCGGCCGGCACCCGCGGTCTCCCGCTCGGTGCTGCTCGCCCTCGACGATCCCCGCCTCGACGCGATGCCGCGGGGCAGCGGTGTGCTCCGCGCCGCGTCGCGAGCGGACGTGACCGCGACGGCGCTGACCCACGTCACCGCGAAGTGGCCGTGGGCGGCCGAGGGCCTGCCCGCCGGCCGGCACATCGTGCGGCTCGCCTACCGGGGGGAGGAGCGCCCGGACGAGCTGCGGGTCGCCGCCGACGCCGACGCGCTGCTCGGGCTGGTCCCCGCGACCATCGTCGACCGGCTCGACACCGTGTGGGTGGACACCGCGCCGCCGCTCGCGGCCGAGACCAGGGCGGCGCACCACGCGCTCGCCGGCACGGCGCTGCCCGGCGGCCTCGCCGTCACCGGATCCTGGCGCACCGGCACGGGCCTCGCCTCGGTCGTCGCGGGCGCCGAGACGGTCGCGAGCGCCCTCGGCTGAGCGCCCCGCGGATCCGGGTGCCGCCAGACGCGCGCACCGGGGACCGGAGTGCGCGCAGACGGCAGCACCTCGTCCGCGGCCGCGAATCGGGTGCTCCCGGATTCGCGCACCCGATGCGCCGGTGCGCGAATCCGCGCGCAGTCCGAGCGCGCCACTCGTGGCGATCTCCGAGCGAGCGGGAGCCACCGGAGCGGCGACTCCGAGTGGGTCGGCGGCGGCGGCGCGACTCGAGCCGCGCCCGCTGCCCGCATTGGGCCCGCTCCCTGGTGATCATCGGGGAACTCCCTGATGAGCGGGGGACCCGCGGATACAGTGGGCCCACGAAACCGCGAGGGAAGTGGAGACACCCATGTCAGGCAGGATCGTCTTTCTCGCCGGTGCCGCCGTCGGGTACGTCCTCGGCGCCCGGGCCGGCCGGCGCCGCTACGAGCAGATCAAGGCCGCCGGCGAGCGGCTCTGGAACGACCAGAAGGTGCAGAGCAAGGTCGACCAGGTGGTCGGGACCGTGCAAGGCTTCGTCAAGGAGAAGGCGCCCGACGTGCAGGATGCGGTCGTCGGCGGAGCGAAGAAGGTGGTGTCGCAGGTGACGAAGCGCAAGAGCGACGCCGACGCGGCCTGAGGCGGCCTGGATGAGCACATCGGCACCCAGCACCGCCCGTGCGGCCCGCGACGGGAAGGACGGCAAGAAGTCCGTCTTCACGCTGATCGGCGAGCTGCCGAACCTGATCACGACGCTCATCCGCGACGAGCTCGAGCAGATCAAGCGCGAGGCCGTCACCCGGCTGAAGAGCGCCGGCATCGGCATCGGCCTCTTCGTCGGGGCGGCGGTGTTCGCCTACTTCGCGCTGTGGGTGCTGATCGCCACGGCGATCCTCGGCATCGCCACGGCCCTGCCGCCGTGGCTGTCGGCGCTGATCGTCGGCGTGGCGCTGCTGCTCTTCGCGGTGGTGCTCGCCCTGCTCGGCCTGAACCGGCTGAAGCGGGGGATGCCGCCGGTCCCGCCCGAGGCGGTCGACAGCGTGAAGGACGACGTGAAGGCATTCAAGGGGGTTGGTTCCTATGACCGCTGACGGCAGTGACAAGGACCGCGCGCTCTCGGAGATCCGCTCCGACATCGAGGTGACGAGGCAGCGCCTCGCCCAGACCCTCGACGAGATCGAGGAGCGGCTGGACGTGCCCAAGCGGGTGCGGAAGGCGATCGCGGAGGGTCGTGAGCGGTTCGACGCGGCCCGCCAGGAGAACCCGGCGCTCGTCTACGGCGCGCTGGGCGGTGCCGCGGCGGTCGTGGTGGGCCTCGGCGCGCTGGTGATCCGCGGCGCTCGCCGCTGATCCGCTTCCCGCAGGACGACGCACGAGGGCGCCCCCGACCGGGGGCGCCCTCGTTCTGCGCGGACGCCCTGCGCAGGTGGGGCACACTGGATGCCGGCCCCCGCACCGTGGCGGTGGCGGGCGGGCGCCCTCCCCGGCGCGGGCCCACTGATCGAATCCGATCGGCACGCCGACCCGCGCGCCGGAAAGAGGACCGAACGCACCATGAGCGAATCCGGCTTCACCCTCTGGGCAGTGCTGCAGCGGGACCCCGCCCGGCCGAGCAGTGCGAACGAGGACGAGGTCGCGCAGCTCGACGCCGTCGTGGCGGAGCTGGGCGGCGCGGGCGTGACGCTGCGCGGCGTGTACGACGTGTCGGGCCTGCGCGCGGACGCGGACCTCATGCTCTGGCTGCACGGCGACGACGCCGCCGCGCTCCAGGCCGCGCTGCGCCGGCTGCGCCGCACCGCCCTGCTCGAGCCGCTCCGTCCCCGGTGGAACGCGATGGGGGTGCACCGGGACGCCGAGTTCAACCGCAGCCACGTCCCCGGCTTCCTGCGCGGCGAGCGGGCGCGGGACTGGCTCGCCGTCTACCCGTTCGTCCGGTCCTACGACTGGTACGTGCTCGACGAGGCCGACCGGTCGCGGATGCTCGCCGACCACGGCCGGAAGGGCGCCGCGTACCGGTCCGTCGTCGCCAACACCGTGGCGGCGTTCGCGCTGGGCGACTACGAGTGGGTCCTGCCGATGGAGTCCGACTCGCTCACCGACATCGTCGACATGATGCGCGCGCTCCGCGCCACCGAGGCCCGCCTGCACGTGCGCGAGGAGGTCCCGTTCTTCACGGGCCGCCGCATCCAGACCGCCGAGATCCCCGAGGTGCTGCGCTGATGTCGGCCGTGAACCTCGTGCGGGCGGCGAGCGACGCCGCGAAGGAGGGGCCGGAGCACACCGACGAGCCGGTCGCCTACGACGCGATCCTGCTCGCGAGCTTCGGCGGCCCCGAGGGGCAGGACGACGTGATCCCGTTCCTCCGCAACGTCACCCGCGGGCGGGGCATCCCCGACGAGCGGCTCGAGGAGGTCGCGCACCACTACCACCGCTTCGGCGGCGTCAGCCCGATCAACGCGCAGAACCGCGAGCTGAAGGCCGCGCTCGAGGCGGAGCTCGCCCGGCGCGGGATCGACCTGCCGGTGTACTGGGGCAACCGCAACTGGGACCCCTACCTGAACGAGGCGCTCCAGCAGGCCGCGGCGGACGGCCACCGCACCCTGATCGCGATCGCGACGTCCGCCTACAGCTCGTACTCGTCCTGCCGGCAGTACCGGGAGGACTTCGCCCGCGCCCTCGACGAGACCGGGCTCGAGGGCCGGCTCGTGATCGACAAGGTGCGCCAGTACTTCGACCACCCCGGGTTCGTCGCGCCGTTCGTCGCGGGCGTCGAGCGCGGGCTCGCCGAGCTCGAGGAGCGCCTGCCCGGCATCGACCTCGCGCGGGAGGCCCGCGTCCTGTTCTCGACGCACTCCATCCCGTCGGCCGACGCGGAGCGCAGCGGCCCGGCCTTCCGCGGGTTCGGTGCCGGGGGCGCGTACGAGGCCCAGCACCGCGCCGTCGCCGAGGTCGTCATGGCCCGCTCGGGCCGGGGCGTCGACTGGGAGCTGGTGTTCCAGTCGCGCAGCGGACCCCCCAGCCAGCCGTGGCTCGAGCCCGACGTGAACGACGTGATCCGCCGGCTCGCGGGCGAGGGCGTCCGCGGCGTGCTGATCGTGCCGCTCGGCTTCGTGTCCGACCACATGGAGGTCAAGTGGGACCTCGACACGGAGGCGATGGAGACCGCCGAGGAGGCGGGCGTCGTCGCCGTGCGCACGCCGACCCCCGGTGTCGACCCCGCCTACGTGTCGGGCCTCGTCGACCTCGTGCTCGAGCGGCGGGACGGCACCCCCGCCGCGCAGCGGCCCGCGGAGACCGCCCTCGGCCCCTGGTACGACGTGTGCCGTTCCGGCTGCTGCGAGAACGTCCGCCTCGGCTTCAAGCCGGTGGTCGCCGGCCTCGCGCCATGACCATCCGCCTCGGCACGCGGGGCAGCGCCCTCGCCCTCGCCCAGGCCGAGACGGTGCGCGCGGCGATCGAGGCGCAGGGCGAGCCCTGCGAGCTCGTCGTCGTGCGCACGGACGGGGACGTGTCGCAGGCCTCGCTCGCCCAGATCGGCGGCACCGGGGTGTTCGCGGGCACGCTGCGGCGGAGCCTCCTCGCCGGCGAGGTCGACCTCGTCGTGCACTCGCTGAAGGACCTGCCCGTGCTGCCGGCGGAGGGGCTGGTCGTCGCCGCCGTGCCGGAGCGCGCGGACGCGCGGGACGCGCTCTGCGCGCGGGACGGCCTGACGCTCGACACGCTGCCGTCGGGTGCGGCCGTCGGCACCGGCTCCCCGCGCCGGCGGGCGCAGCTGATCGAGCGGCGACCCGACCTCGACGTGCGGGACCTCCGCGGCAACGTCGACACCCGGCTCGGCCATGTGGCCGACGGCCGGCTCGACGCCGTCGTGCTCTCCCTCGCCGGACTCACCCGGCTGGGGCGCGCCGGCGCCGTCACCGAGGTGCTGCCGCTCGAGACGTGGCCGACCGCCGCCGGCCAGGGCGCCCTCGGCCTCGAGATCCGGGCCACCGACGCCGCGTCGCTCGAGACGGACCGTCCCGCGCGCGTGGCCCTCGTCGTGCGGCGCCTGGCGGATCCGCTCGCGCAGGCCGCCGCCGCCGCCGAGCGGACGGTGCTCGGCAGGCTGGAGGCGGGGTGCGTCGCGCCGATCGGTGTGGCGAGCGCGATCGGCCCGACGACGGTGTCGCTCTGGGCGAGCGTGCACGAGCCGGGCGGGGGGCAGCGGCTCGACCGCCGCATCGACGCGCCCGCCGGCGAGACGGACCGGGTGGCGGTGCTGACCGCGACCGCGCGCCGCCTCGCCGACGACCTGCTCGAGGCGGGCGCCGCGGCGCTCGCACCGCTGGGAGGACCCGCATGACGACCGAGAAGCCGCTCCGCGGATGGACCGTCCTCGTGCCCCGCGGCGGCCCCTGGGGCGACGGTGTGGCGGCCGAGCTGCGCACGCGTGGCGCCTCGCCGGTCGTCGCCCCCTCCATCAACTTCGCGGGCACCGAGGACTCGGCCGCGCTCACCGCGGCGCTCGGGCGCCTGGAGGCCGGGCTCTTCGACTGGATGAGCGTCACGAGCGCGACGACCGTCGACGTGCTGTCGGCCCACGGCGTGCGCATCCCCGAGCGCACGCGCGTCGCTGCGGTCGGCGAGACGACCGCGGCCGCGCTCACCGCCGCCGGCTACCGGGTCGACTTCACCCCCCGGCGCGACAACTCGGCGGCCGGGCTGCTGGCCGAGTGGGCGGACGCGACCGGCGGGGCCGAGGCGCTGCGGATCCTCGCGCTCCGCAGCGACATCGCGAAGCCGGTGCTCACCGACGGCCTGCGTGCCTCCGGGCACGAGGTCGAGTCGGTCGTCGCCTATCGCACGGTGGGGGTGCCCATCGCGCCGGAGATCATCGCGGACGTCGCGGCCGGCCGCTTCGACGCGATCCTCGTGACCTCGGGCAGCGTCGCGAACCAGATCGCGCTCCAGATCGGCCTCGTGCCCTCGCGCACGGTGCTCGCCTGCATCGGCCCGGGGACCGCGGCCGACGCGGCGGCCGCCGGCCTGCGGGTGGACCTCGTGGCCAGGGAGCGCTCGAGCGCATCGCTCATCCGCACACTGGAGGAGCTCGCCGCGCACCGGCAGGAGCGCGTGCAGGAGCAGGGGAGGCTCGCATGACCGATCTCACGGTGCGCCCACGGCGGCTGCGGCAGTCCGTCGCCGTCCGGCGCCTCATGGCCGAGACGCGGCTGGACCCCGCGCAGCTCGTGCTCCCGATGTTCGTGAAGGAGGGGATCGACGAGCCCCGGCCCATCGTCTCCATGCCGGGGGTCGTGCACCACACCCTCGACAGCCTTCGCGCGGCCGCGGTCGAGGCCGCCGCGGCCGGCCTCGGCGGGGTGATGCTGTACGGCATCCCCGAGCACCGGGACGGGGTGGGCTCCGGGGCGACCGACCCGGACGGCATCCTCAACGTCGCCACGCGTGCCGTCGCCGCCGAGGTGGGGGACGCCCTCGTCGTGCAGACGGACCTCTGCCTCGACGAGTTCACCGACCACGGCCACTGCGGCGTGCTCGCGTCCGACGGCTCGGTCGACAACGACGCGACGCTCGTGCGGTACCGCGACATGGGGCTCGCCCAGGCCGAGGCCGGCTCGCAGATGCTCGGCCTGTCCGGGATGATGGACGGCCAGGTCGCGGCGGTGCGGCAGGCGCTCGACGCGGCGGGGCGGAGCGACGTGCTGCTCCTCGGCTACGCCGCGAAGTACGCGTCGGCGTTCTACGGCCCGTTCCGTGAGGCGGTGGAGTCGGCGCTGCAGGGCGACCGGCGCACCTACCAGCTCGACCCGGCCAACCGCCGCGAAGGCCGCCGGGAGGCCGTGCTCGACATCGAGCAGGGGGCCGACGTCGTGATGGTCAAGCCGGCGACGGCCTATCTCGACGTGCTCGCCGACGTGGCCGCGACCTCCCCCGTGCCGGTCTGGGCCTACCAGGTCTCGGGCGAGTACGCGATGGTCGAGGCGGCCGCCGGCAACGGCTGGATCGACCGCGACCGGACGATCCTCGAGACGATCACGGGCATCCGCCGCGCCGGTGCGGACGCGGTGCTCACCTACTGGGCGACGGAGATCGCCGGATGGCTGCGGACCCGATGAGCCCGGACAACGGCGAGCTGTTCGACCGCGCGAAGCGCGTCATCCCCGGTGGGGTGAACTCGCCGGTGCGCGCGTACGGCTCGGTCGGCGGCACGCCGCGCTTCGTCGCGTCGGCCCGCGGCCCGCACATCGTGGACGCGGCGGGCCGTGAGTACGTCGACCTCGTCGCCAGCTGGGGTCCCGCGATCCTCGGGCACGCGGATCCGCGGGTGGTCGAGGCCGTGCAGGCGGCGGCCGCCAAGGGCCTCTCCTTCGGCGCGCCGACGGAGGGGGAGGTCGAGCTCGCCGAGCTCGTGCGCGGCCGCGTCGTCCGGAACGGACGGGCCCCGATCGAGCGGCTGCGGCTCGTCTCGACGGGCACCGAGGCGACGATGACCGCGATCCGCCTCGCCCGCGGCTTCACCGGCCGCGACCTGATCGTGAAGTTCGCGGGCCACTACCACGGCCACTCCGACGGGCTGCTCGCCGAGGCGGGCTCCGGGGTCGCGACCCTCGCGCTGCCGGCGTCCGCCGGCGTCCCCGGCCCGATCGCCGCGCAGACGCTCGTGCTGCCGTACAACGACGAGGCGGCGCTGCGGCTCGCGTTCGAGGCGCATCCGGGCGCCATCGCCGCCGTGATCACGGAGGCGGCCGCCGCGAACATGGGTGTCGTCGCGCCCGAGCCGGGCTTCAACCGGGCCGTGGCGGAGATCGCGCACGCGAACGGCGCCCTCCTCGTCTCGGACGAGGTCCTCACGGGCTTCCGGGTCTCGGCCGGCGGCTGGTGGGCCATCGAGCCCGACGGCCCCGTCGACGTCGACCTGATCACGTTCGGCAAGGTGATCGGCGGCGGCATGCCGCTCGCCGCGCTCGGCGGCCGCGCCGAGGTGATGGACCGGCTGGCCCCGCTCGGACCCGTCTACCAGGCCGGCACCCTGTCGGGGAACCCGGTGGCGGTGGCCGCCGGCATCGCGACCCTGCGGGCGGCGGATGCGGACGTCTACGCCCGCATCGATGCGGCGGCCGAGCGGCTCATCGCGGCCGTGTCCGCGGCGCTCACCGCGGAGGGGGTGGCGCACGCGATCCCGCGCGCCGGCAGCCTCTTCAGCGTCGCCTTCGGGCTCACGACGCCGCCGAAGGACTACGACGCCGTCCGCGCGCAGGAGGGCTGGCGGTACCCGCCGTTCTTCCACGCCATGCTCGAGCGCGGCGTGAGCCTGCCCCCGTCCGTGTTCGAGGCCTGGTTCCTCACCGCCGCGCACGACGACTCCGCCCT
>JBQCCU010000167.1:0-6354 GCA_051961935.1 Amnibacterium sp.
GGTGCGCCGCGTCTTGTAGAGCATCAGCGCCTGCGCCGCGTTGCGGGCGGCCGTCTCGGCGAGGGCGGCCTTCTCGCCGCGCTCGGCGACCCGCAGCCGCGTGCGCCCGGCGCCCCGGCGTCCCTCCGCCTCACGGCCCTCCGCACGGCGCCGGGTGAGCCACGTCTCGAGGCCCTCCGCGTCGTCGGGCAGCTCGGGCACGAGGACCTCGCGCGGCGGGTAGGCGTCGTCCTCGTACGCGCCGAGGAGGACGGTCTCCACGAGCTCGCCCCGGGTGACGTCGAGCTCCTTGTCGACGGTCCAGGTGCGCGTCCCGCGGATGCGGCCGCCGCGGACGATGAACTGCTGCACGCTCGCCGCCAGCTCGTCGTCGGCGATGCCGAACACGTCGACGTCGACGTCCTCGCCGAGCACGACCGCGGTCTTCGCGAGCGCCGCCTCCATCGCGCCCAGCGCGTCGCGGTACTTCGCGGCCGCCTCGTAGTTCTGCGCGGCGGCGGCCTCCCGCATCCTCCGGTTGAGGTCGCCGCGGAAGCGCTGGTCACCGCCCGCCATGAAGGAGGCGAGGTCGTCCGCGATGTCCCGGTGCGCCTGCAGCGGGATCCGCCCGACGCACGGCGCCGCGCACTTGCCGATGTCGCCGAGCAGGCAGGGCCGCCCGGTCAGCTCGGCCCGCCGGTAGGTGGTGTCCGAGCAGCTCCGCATCGGGAACACCTTGAGCATCAGGTCGAGCGTCTCCCGGATCGCCCACACCTTGGTGTACGGCCCGTAGTACTTCGCGCCCTTCAGCTTGCGGTTGCGGGTGATCAGCACCCGCGGCACCTCGTCACCGAGGGTGATCGCGAGGTACGGGTAGGACTTGTCGTCCCGGAACTGCACGTTGAACGGCGGCGCGAACTCCTTGATCCAGCTGTACTCGAGCTGGAGCGCCTCGAACTCGCTGCCGACGACGGTCCACTCGACGCTCGCGGCCGTCGTGACCATCCGGCGGGTGCGCTCGTGCAGGGAGCGGAGCGGCTGGAAGTAGTTGCTGAGCCGCGCGCGCAGGCTCTTCGCCTTGCCGACGTAGAGCACGCGCCCCTTCGGGTCGCGGAAGCGGTAGACGCCCGGGGAGACGGGGATCTCCCCCGCCTTCGGCCGCCACGGGACCGTGTCGCTCACGCGCTGGCGGCGAGAGCCGGCTGGCGGAGCACCTCCGCCAGGAACCGTCCGGTGTGGCTGCCGGGCGCGTCCGCGATCTGCTCGGGGGTGCCCTCCGCGATCACCGTGCCGCCACCCGCACCGCCCTCAGGTCCCATGTCGACGATCCAGTCGGCGGACTTGATCACGTCGAGGTTGTGCTCGATGACGATCACCGTGTTGCCCTTGTCGACCAGGCCGTTCAGCACCTGCAGCAGCTTGTTCACGTCCTCGAAGTGCAGGCCGGTGGTCGGCTCGTCGAGCACGTACACGGTGCGGCCGTTCGAGCGGCGCTGCAGCTCGGTGGCGAGCTTGACCCGCTGCGCCTCGCCGCCCGACAGCGTCGTGGCGCTCTGGCCGAGCCGCACGTAGCCGAGCCCCACGTCGACGAGGGTCTTCAGGTAGCGGTGGATCGCCGAGATCGGCTCGAAGAACTCCGCCGCCTCCGCGATCGGCATGTCGAGCACCTCGGCGATGTTCCTGCCCTTGTAGTGCACCGCGAGGGTGTCGCGGTTGTAGCGGGCGCCGTGGCACACCTCGCACACGACGTACACGTCGGGCAGGAAGTTCATCTCGATCTTGATGGTGCCGTCGCCCTGGCAGTGCTCGCAGCGGCCGCCCTTGACGTTGAAGCTGAACCGGCCGGGCAGGTAGCCGCGCGCCTTCGCCTCCACCGTCTCGCTGAACAGCGTGCGGATGCGGTCGAAGACGCCCGTGTAGGTGGCCGGGTTCGAGCGCGGCGTGCGCCCGATGGGCGCCTGGTCGAAGTGCACGACCATTTCGAGGTGGTCGAGGCCGGTGACGCGGCGGTGCTTGCCCGGCACCTTGCGCGCCCCGTTCAACCGGTTCGCGAGCACCCGGTAGAGGATGTCGTTCACGAGCGAGCTCTTGCCGGAGCCCGACACCCCGGTCACCGCGGTGAGCACCCCGAGCGGGAACGACGCGGTGACGTTCTTCAGGTTGTTCGCCGCCGCCCCGACGACCTCGAGCCGGCGCTTCGGGTCGACCCGGCGCCGCTCCCCCGGGACCTCGATGGCCCTGCGGCCCGCGAGGTAGTCGCCGGTGATCGAGTCCTCGTCCTCGACGAGCGACGCGTAGTCGCCCGAGTGCACGACCCGGCCGCCGTTCACGCCCGCGCCGGGGCCGATGTCGACGATCCAGTCCGCCGTGCGGATCGTGTCCTCGTCGTGCTCGACGACGATGAGCGTGTTGCCGAGGTCGCGGAGCTTCACGAGCGTGTCGATGAGCCGCCGGTTGTCGCGCTGGTGCAGGCCGATGCTCGGCTCGTCGAGCACGTACAGCACCCCGGTCAGGCCGGAGCCGATCTGGGTGGCGAGCCGGATGCGCTGCGCCTCCCCGCCGGAGAGGGTGCCCGCCGAGCGCGAGAGGGTGAGGTAGGTGAGGCCCACCTCGGTGAGGAACTCGAGCCGCGCGCGGATCTCCCGCAGCACCTGCGCGGCGACCTTCGCATCCCGCTCGGAGAGCTCAACCGTCTGCATGAACCGCTGCGCGTCGGCGATGCTGAGGTCGGCCACGTCGGCGATGCTCCGCCCGTCCACGAGGACGGCGAGCACCTCGGGCTTCAGCCGCTTGCCCCCGCAGACGGCGCACGGCACCTCGCGGAGGTACTCCGCCCACCTCGCCCGCTGCACGTCGGTCTCCGCCTGCAGCCAGTTGCGCTCCAGGTACGGGATCACGCCCTCGAACCCCTGGCTGTACGACATCTCCCGCCCGTAGCGGTTCTTCCACCGCACCCGGACCTCGAAGTTGTTGCCGTGCAGCACGGCGTCCTTGATGTCGTCGGGCAGCGCCTCCCACGGGCTGTCGAGGGAGAACCCGAGGTCCCGCGCGAGCCCGTTCAGCATGCGCTCGTAGTAGTTGAAGAGCTGCTTGCCCTGGTTCGTCCAGGGGACGATCACGCCGTCGCGGATGGACAGGCTGGGGTCGCCGAGCAGCAGGTCGGGGTCCACCGCCATGCGGGTGCCGATGCCGGAGCACTCTGGGCACGCGCCGAACGGCGCGTTGAACGAGAACGTGCGCGGTTCGATCTCGGCGAGCTGGAGGGGGTGGTTGTTCGGGCAGGACAGCCGCTCCGAGAAGCTGCGCCAGGCGGCCGGCCCCTCCTCGTCGACGAAGTTCACCTGCACGACGCCCTCCGTGAGGGAGAGCGCCGTCTCCAGCGAGTCGGTGAGGCGGGTGAGCAGCTCCGGGCCCGCCACCAGCCGGTCGACGACGACGGCGATGTCGTGCTTGATCTGCTTCTTCAGCGTCGGCGGGGAGGCGAGCTGCACGGTCTGGCCGTCCACCACCGCGCGGGAGTAGCCCTTCGCCGTGAGCTCCTTGAAGAGGTCGACGAACTCCCCCTTCTTCTGCGTGACGACCGGGGACACGACCTGGAAGCGGGTGCCGTCCGGCAGCTCCATCAGCTGGTCGGCGATCTGCTGCACCGTCTGGCTCGCGATCACCTCGCCGCAGATCGGGCAGTGCGGCACGCCGATGCGCGCCCACAGCAGGCGCATGTAGTCCCAGATCTCGGTGATCGTGCCGACGGTCGACCTGGGGTTGCGGTTCGTCGACTTCTGGTCGATCGAGACCGCGGGCGAGAGGCCCTCGATGAAGTCGACGTCGGGCCGGTCGACCTGGCCCAGGAACTGCCGCGCGTAGGCGGACAGCGACTCGACGTACCGCCGCTGCCCCTCGGCGAAGATCGTGTCGAAGGCGAGGGACGACTTGCCGCTGCCGGAGAGGCCGGTGAACACGACGAGGGAGTCGCGCGGGATCTCGACGGAGACGTCCTGCAGGTTGTGCACCCGCGCCCCCCGGACGCTCAGCTTCGAACTGCTCCCCACTCTCGAGATCGGCACCCGACGAGTGTAGGCAAGGGGTCCGACAGGGCTGCTGCGGATCCGCTCCCGGCGGAACGGCCGGCGCACGGCCGGTCCCGACACGCGACGGGGCCCGCCGAGCCGGGCCGGCGAGTGCCTAGGCTGGGGTGCGCCCGCGGGCGCCGCCCAGAGCTCCAGTCGACTCGGTGAGGAGTGGCGTTGCGCCGTGCCCGCATCAGCGAAGCCATGAAGCAGCCGACGCGATGAGCGTGCCGTCCGACGCCGTCGCGCTCGCATCGCCCCGGCCGGGGCCGGCGGTCCCCGCACGGGCGGCCCGGGACCGGGCGGCGTCGCTAAGCACGCGTCAGGCGCGCGTGCTGCTGCCCGTCGCCGTCGCCGTCGCGGCGGTGATCGCCGTCGGCTTCGTCGTGCGGCTCGGCCTGCTCCTGCGGGGCGGCGGCCTGCTCGGCATCGGCGCGTACGACGACGGCGTCTACTACGCCGCCGCGGCGCAGCTGCTGCACGGGCATCTGCCCTACCGCGACTACGTCTTCGTCCAGCCGCCCTTCATCACGGTCCTCCTCGCGCCGTTCGCGCTCCTCGGCCGCCTCGCAGGCGACCCCGCGGCGATCGTCACGATGCGCCTCGCCTTCGAGCTGCTCGGCGGCGTCAACGCCGCGCTCGTGCTGCTCGTCCTCCGCCGGTTCGGCTGGGCGGCGGCGCTGTCCGGCGGCCTCTTCTACGCCGTGTTCTACCCCGCCGCGTACGACGAGCGCACGGCGCTGCTGGAGCCGATCGGGACCACCGGCCTGCTCGTCGCGCTGCTCGTGCTCAGCCGGCTCCCCGGGCGGCTCACGTCGCCCCGCTGGTACGTCGTGGCCGGTGCCGCGCTCGGGATCTCCGTCGACCTCAAGATCTGGTACCTGGTGCCCCTGGCCGTCGTGCTCGCGTTCGCCGCCGGCGGCCGGCTGCGGGTCCTGCTCGGGGCGGCGGCCGCCGTCCTCGTCGGCTACCTGCCGTTCTTCCTGGCGTCGCCGGTCCGCTCGTTCACGCAGATCGTCCTCGACCAGCTGGGCAGAGGGCGCGGCGGGACGGTCCTCAGCCGCTTCGAGGCGTTCCTCGGCGTCGATGACGCGCACCAGTACAGCGTGCTGCCGCACGTCGCGCCGTCGACCGCCGTGCTGCTCGCGGTCGGCGCGCTCGGCGCCGCGATCGCGGTGATCGTGCGCGATCGGCGCACCTGGATCCACGTCGCCCTCCTCCTCACGGGCGTGGCGGTGCTCGTCGCGTCGCCGTCGTTCTTCGAGCACTACGCGTCCCTGGTCGCGCCGCCGCTCGCGCTCGTGGTCGGCTGCACCGCGGGCCGGCTCGTCCGCCCCCTGCCACGCAGGACCTGGCGCGTCGCGGCCACCGTCGCCGTGCTGGTCCTGGTGGCGGCACTGAACCTCCGGCACGATCTGAAGCCCGCGGATCAGACCGTGCCGGTCCAGGGTCTGCAGGCCGCCGCGCGGTCGGTCCCCGGCTGCATCTACTCCGACGAGCCCACCCTGCTCGCGGTCATGGACGTCCTCAGCCGGGACCTCGACCGGGGCTGCGCGGTGCAGCCGGACATGAGCGGCATCAGCTTCGACCCGGCCGGCCATCCCCCGGGGCAGCCGCGGATCCCGCGGACGAAGAACCCGGTCTACCAGGCCGAGGTGATCCGGTACCTCCGTTCCGGCTCGGCGTTCATCGCCGTCCGCGCGGGGGCGGCGCTCAGCGACGCCACGAAGCGCGAGCTCGCACGGAACGCGATCCTCTTCGCGGACGGTCCCTACGTGCTCCGACGAGGAGGCACCCCGCAGTGAGCGCCCGCGACGCCGAGACGCACCGTCCGGAGGACACCGCTCCCCGCTCCCCCGATCCCCGCGAGTCGGAGGGCGACGCCCGCAGGGCGGGCGGGGACGAGGCGGGGGCGACCGGCCCCGCCTTCGACGAGGCCAGGACCGCACCGGTGGAGGCTCCCGGCGGCGCTCCGGAGCCGGCCCCACGGCGCAGACGGCGCCCGCTCGTCCGGGCGAGCGACCTCGTCCGCTCCGGGCTCGTGCATCAGGCGGCGGCGCTCCTCGCGGTGGCGGGCTTCGTGGCCGCCCTCGCCCTCGCCGCACCGGTCGTCGCGGCCGTCACCGCGGCCGTCGCGGTCGTCGTGCCGCTCGCGCTGTCGACCGCGCTGCGCATGGAGGACGGACCCTGGAGCGTCGGCACCTCGGTCCTCCCCCGGGTGCTCCTCGCGCTCGCGATCGTGCTGGCGGTGGGCTCCCCGATCGCGGCGCTGCTCTGCGGTGTGCTCGCCCTCTCGGCCCTGCTCGAG
>JBQCCU010000168.1:0-7793 GCA_051961935.1 Amnibacterium sp.
GGTCGCGGCGCCGGACCGCGCAGTCGCGCGTCCCGGGTCAGGGCTCGCGCGCCAGCTCCGTCAGGCGCACCCGGTCGGGCTTGCCGTTCGACAGCAGCGGCAACGGATCGACCACCACGATCCGCCGGGGCGCCGCAGCGCGCCCGAGTCGCTCGCCGACCACCGCCCGCAGCGTCGGGAGGTCGGTGCCGCCGGCGGTCGTCATCACCACCGGCACCTCGCCCCACTCGGCGTCCGGCGCACGCACGACGACCGCATCCGCCATGCCGGGGAGGTGCTGCACGGCGGCCTCCACGAGCGCGAGCGAGACCTTCTCGCCGCCCGTGATGATCACGTCGTCGAGCCGGCCGGTCACGGTGAGGCGTCGGCCGTCCCACTCCCCCGCGTCGCCCGTGCGGTACCAGCGGCCCGCGCCCTCCTCGAGGAAGACGGCCGCGGTGCGCTCGGGGTCCCCCAGGTAGCCCTCGGCGAGCACGGGCCCCGCGAGCTGCACCTCGCCGTCCACGATCCGCACCTCGACGCCGGCGAGCGGCACGCCGTCGTACACGCATCCGCCGGACGTCTCGGACGCGCCGTACGTGCGGACGATGCGGATGCCCGCGTCGAGCGCGCGCTCCGCCTCCACGTCCGCAAGGCGGCCGCCGCCGATCAGCAGCGCGTCCAGGCTCCGCACGGCGCGCGCCACCTCGCGGTCGCCGCCGTCCATCGCCTCGAGCACCCGGTGCAGCTGCGTCGGAACGAGGGCGCTGTAGCGGCGCCGGTCGTCCGGCAGCACCGAGATCGCCGCGGCGAAGGTGTCGGCGCGGAACGGTCCGGCGGGCACCGCGACCGGCTCGCCGCCCGCCGCGAGGGCCCGCACGATCACCTGGATGCCGGCGATGTAGTGGCCCGGCAGGGCGAGCACCCAGCCGCCGGGTCCGCCCAGCGCGCTCTCCGTCGCCGCAGCGGACGTGAGCAGCGCGGCGGTCGGCAGCACCACCCGCTTCGGTGTCCCGCTGCTGCCCGACGTGGCCACGACGACGGCCGTGGCCACCGGCACGGTCGCAGGGAGGTCGGTCGGCCGCGGCGCGTCCGGGGCGAGCGGCAGGATCGCGGGCCCGGAACCGTCGAGCGCCGCGCGGAGGGCGACGGTGAGGTCGGCGGGATCCGTGGCGGGGACGGCGACGAGCGGGCGCATCAGTAGGCGTACGGGAAGCCGCTGAAGTCCGGCGGCCGCTTCTCGAGGAACGCGTCGCGGCCCTCCGCGGCCTCGTCGCTCGCGTAGGCGAGCTGGGTCGCCTCGCCCGCGAAGAGCTGCTGACCGACCAGCCCGTCGTCGACCGCGTTGAACGCGTACTTCAGCATCCGGATGGCGGTCGGCGACTTGCCGAGGATGGTCCGCGCCCACGCGATGCCGGTGCGCTCCAGCTCCGTGTGCGGCACCACCGCGTTCACCGCCCCGGCCGCCATGGCCCGCTCCGCGTCGTACTCCTGGGCGAGGAAGAACACCTCGCGCGCGAACTTCTGGCCCACCTGGCGGGCGAAGTAGGCGCTGCCGTAGCCGCCGTCGAAGGAGCCGACGTCCGCATCCGTCTGCTTGAACCGGGCGTGCTCCGCCGAGGCGATCGTGAGGTCGCACACGATGTGCAGCGAGTGGCCGCCGCCCGCCGCCCATCCGGGCACCAGCGCGATCACGACCTTCGGCGAGAAGCGGATGAGCCGCTGCACCTCGAGGATGTGCAGCCGGCCGATGCCGGCCTCCCCGTCCTCGTAGCGGTAGCCGTCGCGCCCGCGGATGCGCTGGTCGCCGCCGGAGCAGAACGCCCAGCCGCCGTCCTTCGGGCTCGGGCCGTTGCCGGTGAGCAGCACCACACCGACCTTCGGATCCGTGCGGGCGTCCTCGAGCGCCCTGGCGAGCTCGTCGACCGTGTGCGGGCGGAAGGCGTTGCGGACCTCGGGCCGGTCGAAGGCGATGCGCGCGATCCGGCCGTCGAGGCTGCGGTGGTCGGTGATGTCCGTGTAGCCGCGGCCGGTGTCGCGCCACTCGGCGGGGTCGAAGAGCTCGGACACGGGCATGGCACCCGAGCGTAGAGGCGCGAGGATGAGCGCATGCTCCCGGACGCCGACGACCTCCTCTCCGACGCGCGGGTGGTGGCGCTGCCCCTGGTGACCCGCTTCCGCGGGATCACGGTCCGGGAGGGCGTGCTCATCGAGGGCCCGGCGGGATGGACCGAGTTCGCGCCCTTCCCGGAGTACGAGGACCTGGAGGCCGCCACCTGGCTCGCGGCGGCCATCGACTTCGGCTGGGCGCAGACGCCGCCGCCCCTGCGGGACCGCATCCCGGTGAACGCCACCGTGCCCGCCGTCGACGCCGGCGAGGTCGCCGGTGTGCTCGCCCGGTTCCCCGGCTGCCGCACCGCGAAGGTGAAGGTGGCGGAGCCCGGCGGCCGCCTCGACGAGGACGTGGCGCGGGTCCGTGCCGCCAGGGAGGCGCTCGGGCCGGAGGGGCGCATCCGCATCGACGCGAACGCCGCCTGGAACGTCGACGAGGCCGAGCACGCCCTGCGCGCGCTGTCGCCGTTCGACCTCGAGTACGTCGAGCAGCCGTGCGGCCGCCTCGACGAGCTGGCCGAGCTGCGGCAGCGGATCGCGGACCTCGCCATCCCGATCGCCGCGGACGAGTCGGTCCGCAAGGCCGACGACCCGCTCGCGGTCGCCCGGGCCGGCGCCGCCGACCTGCTCGTCGTGAAGGCGGCGCCGCTCGGCGGGGTGCGGCGGGCGGCAGAGATCGTCGCTGAGGCGGGGCTGCCGGCGGTCGTCTCGAGCGCGATCGACACCTCCGTCGGCCTCGGCATGGGCGCGCACCTCGCGGCCAGCCTGCCGGAGCTGCCCTACGACTGCGGCCTGGGCACCGCCGCCCTGCTCGCGGCCGACGTGACCGCGGAGCCGCTCACACCGGTGGACGGGGCGATCGAGGTGCGCCGCGTTCCGCCGTCAGGCGCGCTGCTCGACCGCTGGGCCGCGGACGCGGAGCGCACGGCGTGGTGGCGGGACCGCATCCGCCGCTGCCACGCGCTCCTGCTCCCCTGAACGCACACGTGCCACTTTCTGCCCTCGAACCGGCCGGATGAGGGCGGAAAGCGGCAAGTGGGCGCTTGCGTCAGTTGGAGAGGCCGCTGTAGGCGTGCAGGCCGTGGAAGAAGACGTTCACCACGCCGAAGTTGAAGAGCACCGCGGCGTAGCCGATGAGGTTGATCCAGCCGGAGCCGTTCCCCCGCCAGCCCCGGGTCGCGCGGGCGTGGAGGTAGCCGGCGTAGATCACCCAGATGATGAACGTCCACACCTCCTTCGTGTCCCAGCCCCAGTAGCGACCCCAGGCGTGGTCGGCCCAGATCGCCCCGGCGATCAAGGTGAAGGTCCAGAGGATGAAGCCGACGATCGAGATCCGGTAGGCGAGGTTCTCGAGGCGCGTGGAGACGGGGAAGGTCGCGAGCAGCCGCACCCGGTCGCGCCGGCCGGCCGCGAGCGCGCGCTCCCGTCGCGCCTGCACGAGCTGCACCGCCGACAGCGCCCCGGCGAGCGAGAAGAACGCGGTGCCGAGGATCGCCACGAGCACGTGGATGACGAGCCAGTACGACTGCAGGGCGGGCGGCAGCGGTGAGACGGCGACCCGGAAGCCGATGGTCGCGATGCCGAGCAGCACGAGCACGAGGCCGGTGATCACGGAGCCGAGGAAGCGGAGGTCGACCCGGGTGAGCGACAGCAGGTAGATGCCGACGATGATCAGCGTGCCGGTCATCGAGAACTCGTACATGTTCGCCCACGGCACCCGGGCGGCGGCGACGCCGCGGAGCACGTCGGCGCCGAGGTGCAGCACCCAGCCGACGGTGAGCACCGCGACGGCGACCCGGGCCGAGGTGCGGCGTACGGATCGAGGCGGCGCGGCCGTCGTGGGCGGCGCGGCGACGAGCGTGGTGGTGCCGCCCGCGGCCGCGACCTCGACGGGTGCGGCGGCGGCGCGCTGCGCCAGCTCGTCGGCCTGGGCCTGCGCCTCGCTGGACCGGCGGGCGAGGTCGAGCGCGAAGGCCACGAAGGAGATCGCGTACAGCCCCATCGCGGACAGCAGCAGGAGCACCGACAGCTGATCGAGCGGAGTGGTCACGCCAGCAGCCTAAGCCGCGAACTTCTGCGCCCCGTACGGGATCAGACGCCGACCGGCACCCGCTCGACCGCGCCCGGAGCGGTCTCGAGCCCGCCGCGGTGCTCCTCGGCGAAGTCCGCCACCGCCCGCTCGAGCGCGGGGTCGTCCCCGCGGGCGAGCCCGGCGTACTCGAGGTGCAGCTCCCCGTCCTCGTCGGTGACCTTCAGCCACATCCGCCGGCGGGGCACGAGCAGCGAGGTGATGAGGCCGAGGACGGTCGCGATCACGAAGCCGGCGACCCAGCCCTGCGAGGGGTCGTGGTGGATGTCGAGCGCCGCGAACCGGGTGATGCCGTCGAGGGTCACGGTGCCGAGGCCGCCGGGCAGGGTGGCCGTGGGGTTCTTCGGCGAGAGCTGGATGCCCTTGACCTTCGTCGGCGGCCCGGCGACCTGCGTCATGTTCGTGGTGTCGAGCGTGTACACGTTCTGCGGCCCCGAGCCGAGCGAGCCGGTCCAGACGCTGAAGGTGACCAGCGGGTTCAGCAGGTCGGGGAAGTTCGACGTGAACGCACCCGTCGTGAGCCGCTGCGCGGTCGGATAGAGGAACCCCATGAGGCCGATCTGCTTCGGGCTCGCGCTGCCGACCTTCACGACGCCGAGGCTCGTGAGGTTGTTGTCCTGCGGCCGGAACGGGACGGTGCCGCCGTAGACGACCCGCCCCTTCGCGTCGCGGACGGTGAACCTCGCCGCGTAGCCGTTGCCGAGCAGGTAGACCTGGGTGCCGCCGATCGAGAGCGGGTCGTTCACCTTGATGATGCGCCGCTCCGCGGCGTGCCCGGGGGTCCGCGTCGTGACCGTCGCGGTGTAGTCGATGGGCTCGCCGAGGGCGTTGAGGTTCCGCTCCTCGTACTTCACCTTCAGCGAGTCGAGGGTGATCGAGTACGGCTGCAGCGACGCGTCCCCGAAGAACCGGCCCGTCGAGATCGAGTCGTAGGCCTGCTGCTCGTTCACGAACGTCTGCCCCACGGCGACGATCCGCTGGCCCGTGTACGTGAACCCGCCGCCGATGAACACCGACACGAGGATGCCGACGAGGCCGGCGTGGAAGACGAGGTTGCCGGTCTCGCGCAGGTAGCCGCGCTCCGCGGAGAGGCTCGAGCCGTACCGCTGCACGCGGTAGCGGCGCCGGCGCAGCAGCCGCTCCCCCGCCGCGAGCGCGTGCTCCGCGTCGCCCGCGAGGTGCGCGGTGCGGTAGGCGGGCAGGCGGCCGAGCCGCGACGGGGTGCGCGGCGGCGCAGCGCGCAGCGCCTTGAAGTGGTGCGCGACGCGGGGCACGACGCAGCCGACGAGGGAGACGAACAGCAGCAGGTAGATCGCGGAGAACCACACCGACGTGTAGACGTCGAAGAGCTGCAGGAAGTCCGCCACGGAGACGAGGCCCGGGTTGCTCTGCTTCCAGGCAATCACGCCGTTCGGGTCCGCGGAGTTCTGCGGGATCAGGGATCCCGGTACCGCGGCGATGGCGAGCGCGAGGAGCAGCAGCAGCGCCGTGCGCATGCTCGTCAGCTGCCGCCAGGCCCAGCGCACCCACTCGAGGGGGCCGAGGCGCGGGTTCTCCGGTCCGGCAGCGCGCTCCTCGAAGCCGGACTCGTACGCGTCAGAGGGCCTGCTCATACCCGCTCCACCAGGACTGCAGCCCGCTCAGGGCACCGAGCCAGAGGCCGGAGACCATGAGCAGGCCGATGCCGACGAGCAGGAAGCCCCCGGCCAGGTTCACGGCACGGATATGCCGTTTCAGGGATGCGACGCTGCGCGTGGCCCAGCCGAGCCCGACGGCGATCGCCACGAACGGCAGGCCCAGCCCGATCGAGTAGACGAAGGCGAGCAGCGCGCCGAGCCCCGCGGAGCCGCCCTGCAGCGCGAGGGAGTAGATCGCCGCGAGCGTGGGGCCGATGCAGGGCGTCCAGCCGATCGCGAACACCGCCCCGAGCAGCGGGGCCCCGATGAGGCCGGTGCGCGGCTGCCACGACGGCTTGATCGTGCGCTGCAGCGGCCCGAGTCCGCCGATGAACACGACGCCGAGCAGCAGCACGACGACGCCGGAGATCCGCGTCAGCAGGTCCCGCCACTGCACGAGGAAGAAGCCGGCGGAGCCGATCACCGTGCCGGCGAGCACGAACACCACCGAGAAGCCGAGCACGAAGAGCCCGGCCCCCAGCGCGAGGCGGCCCCCCGGGCGCCGGGTGCCGCTCGGCCGGTCCATCCCGCCGACGTAGCCGAGGTAGCCGGGCACGAGCGGGAGCACGCACGGCGACGCGAAGGAGAGCACACCGGCGGCGAGGGCGACGGGGAGGCCGAGCAGCAGCGCGCCCTGGCCGACGAGGGCGCTCATGCGCCTTCGCCGTCCTGGGCGGACTTGATCAGCGTGTCGAGGGTGGACGGATCCGCCTGGCCGAGCAGCCGGGCGATCACCCGGCCCGACCTGCCGATCACGAGGGTGGTCGGGGTGGCGTTCGGCTGGATGCTGCCGGCGAAGGCGAGCTCGACGGCGCCGTGGTTCGCCTGGTCGAGGATGCTCGGGTAGGGGACCTTGTACTTCTCCTCGAAGGGCTTCGCCTCCCCTGCCTCGTCGCGCACGTTCACGCCGACGAACTGCACGCCCTTGCCCCGGTACTGCTCCGCCAGCGACCGCAGGGTCGGCGCCTCCGCCTGGCACGGGCCGCAGCCCGCGTACCAGAAGTTCACGACGAGCACCTCGCCCCGGTGATCGGCGGAGCGGAAGGTGCCGACGTCCACGGTGGGCCCGGAGAAGTCGATCGGCGCGGTCGTGGGGTGCTTCCACTCCGTCACGCCGGTGCCGGCGATCTCGCTGCTGCCGTCGCTCGGGGAGCTCCAGCCCTGCTGGCTGCACCCGGCGAGCAGCACCGCGACGGCGAGCGCGAGCGAGACCGGGACGAGCCGCCTCACGAGGCGCCCTGGTCGACGGCGGGGATGCCGGCGGCCGGGTCGGCGTAGGCGGTCTCGACGACGCGACCGTCCCGCCGCTCGAAGGTGGTCACGCTGGAGAGCGCGCAGCGACGGCGGCGTGGATCGTGCGGCAGCGGCCGGCCGGTGACGCTGCGGTGCACCATCCAGATCGGGAGCTGATGGGTGACGATCACGGCGTCGCCGTCCTCCGTCGTCGCGAAGACGTCGAGGATCGCCTCCCGCATCCGCGTCACGATGTGGCGGTAGGGCTCGCCCCAGGACGGCTCGAGCGGGTTGACGAAGCGCGGCCAGTTCGCGGGGTCGCGGAGCAGCGCCGCACCCGTGCCGACGCGGCCCTCGAGCGTGTTCGACGACTCGATGACGCGCTCGTCCGACTCGATCGTCAGGCCGAAGGTCTCGGCGATCGGCTGGGCGGACTGCTGGGTGCGCAGGAGCGGGGAGGCGACGATGCGCGTGACGGGCAGATCGGCGATGGCACGGGCCGTGGTCTCGGCCATCCGCTCACCGCGGTCGGACAGGCGGTAGCCCGGGAGCCGTCCGTAGATGACGCCCGCCGGGTTGTACACCTCGCCGTGCCGGACGAGGTGGAGCGCTCGAGCGACCACGCCCGACAGTGTACGAACCGGATGTAAGAGGCCCGCGCCGCGGCCCCCCTGGGGCTGTTGCCACTTCCTGCGGTTCTGGCG
>JBQCCU010000169.1:0-3292 GCA_051961935.1 Amnibacterium sp.
CGGGTGCGCTAACATTCGCGCACCCGCGCCTCGGATGCGCGAATCCGGGAGCACCGTTCCGGCGACCTGCGGGCGGTGCTGCCGTATTCGCGCAGGAGGGGCTCCGGTGCGCGCATACGGCGGCACCGGAGGGTCGAGTCAGGCGGTGATGCGCCTCGCCGCGGCGTCGGGGGGCACGAACTCCCCGGTGCGCTCGACCTCGTGCACGAGCTCGACGATCCGGGCGTTCACCGGCGTCGGCACGTTCCGGGCGGCCCCTTCGGTCACGACCGCGCCGGACAGGTGGTCGATCTCGCTCGGGCGGCCGCGGCGGATGCTCTGCAGCGTGCTGCCCGGGTTCGGCACGGGCCCCATGCGGTCCACCATCCGCCCGGCGAGCAGGCGGCCGGAGAGGGACGGCGGCAGCAGGTCGAGCATGCGCAGCACGCCGGGCGTGAGACCGGGGATGCCGCCGAAGCGGACGCCCGCCGCCCGACCGACGCGGAGGGTCTCGCGCATCGCGAGCGCGACGACCCGTCGCATCGCCGGTGACGCGAGCGCCTGCTGCGCCGGCAGGCCGGTGATCGCCGCCGCGGCGTTCAGCTGGTTGACCACGAGCTTCGACCACTGCGCCCCGACCAGGTCGGGCGCGACGGAGATCGGGGCCGCCTCCCGCAGCACCGCGGCGGCGGCCGCGAGCTCCGCCCGGGTGGCGGTGTCGGTGGCGAGCACCGTGGTGCCGGGCGCGGTGACCGTGATCACGCCCGGCTCGAGGTAGGACGCGGCGATCAGCGACAGGCCGCCGATGAGCGGGGAGGCCGACAGGATGCGGCGCAGCGCCTGCGGCCCGTTCAGGCCGTTCTGGATCACCACGACGGGCACACCGGCGAGCAGCGACGCGTGCGCGGTCGCGGCCGCCTCGGCGTCCTGGGCCTTCACCGTGAGCAGGGCGAGGTCCGGCGGCTCCGGCAGCACCTGCGCGGCCCCCACGCGGGCGACGTGATCGCCCCAGGCGCCCTGCAGCCGCAGGCCGCGCTCCCGGATGGCGTCGAGGTGCTCGCCGCGCGCGGTGACCACGACCTCGTGCCCGGCGCGGTCGAGCAGCGCCGCGAACGTCCCCCCGATGGCGCCCGCGCCGACGACTCCGATGCGCACGATCCGACGATACGGCCTGGCAGCATTGCTTCCCGTGACGGCCGCCGGCATCCTCCTGCTCGACAAGCCCGTCGGCCCGACGTCGCACGATCTCGTGCAGCGGGTGCGGCGGCTCGCGGGGACACGGCGCGTCGGCCACGCGGGCACCCTCGACCCCGCCGCCAGCGGCCTGCTCCTGCTCGGGGTGGAGGCGGCCACGCGGCTGCTCACCTCGCTCGTCGGGCTCGACAAGACCTACCGCGCCACGATCCGGCTCGGCGTCGCCACGACGACGGACGACGCGGAGGGGGAGCCGCTCGGGGAGCCCCGGGACGTCGACGCGGCGGCGCTTCCCGGCCTCGACGGCGCGGTCGCCGCCCTGACCGGCGCCATCGACCAGGTGCCCTCGTCGGTGAGCGCCATCCACGTCGCCGGCCGCCGCGCCCACGAGCTGGTGCGGGCGGGGGAGCGGGTCGAGCTGCCCGCTCGTCGCGTCACCGTGTCCCGCTTCGACGTCGAGGCCGTGCGGGGAGCCGAGCTCGACGTGGTGGTGGACTGCTCCTCCGGGACCTACATCCGCGCCCTCGCCCGCGACCTCGGCGCCGCGCTCGGCGTCGGCGGCCACCTCACGGCGCTGCGCCGCACGCGCATCGGCCCGTTCCGGGTCGAGGACGCCGTGCCGCTCGAGGCGCCGCTGCGGCTCACCGACCCGGCCGAGATCGCCACCGCGCTGTTCCCGGTGCTCGCGCTCACGGAGCAGCAGGCGGCCGACCTGCGCCAGGGCAAGCGGCTGGCGGTCCCGGAGGCCGCGGACGCCGAGACCGCCGCCGCCATCGCGCCCGACGGCCGGCTGGTCGGCCTCGCCCGCATCCGGGCCGGTGTCGCCGCCGTCGTGATGAACCTGCCGACCGCCGCATGATCGTCGGCTACACGGGCGTCGAGGTCGCCGTCGCGGTCGCGGCGGGGGTGCTCGCCGTCGTGCTGGGGCTCGCGGGGCGGCGCCCCTCCGACCTGTCCCTCGCCGGTCCCGCCCTCGTCGAGCTGCTGCTGATCGCGCAGCTCGTGATCGCGATCGTCGCGCCCGGGGCCGGCAACCCGCCGTCCGGCAACCCGGTCGAGTTCTTCGCCTACCTCCTGTCGGCGCTCGTCATCCCGCCCGCCGCGATCGTGTGGGCGCTGCTCGAGCGCACCCGCTGGGCGGTCGTCGTGGTCGGCATCGCCTGCCTCGCGATCGCCGTGATGCTCGTGCGGATGGAGATCATCTGGACGGTCCAGCACGCGTGATGCGGAAGAATCGAGGCCTGATGAGCGGATCCCCGGTCGACGCGCGAGAGTCGCGGCCCCGCACCTCCGGGCCGGGGCGCACCCTGATCGTCTTCTACTTCATCATGACCATCGCGGCGCTCGCCCGGAGCCTGTTCGAGATCATCGCCCACTTCGGCACCGCGCCGGTCGCCTACCTCCTGTCGCTGTTCGCGGGCCTCGTCTACCTCGTCGCGACGATCGCCCTCATCACCCCCGGCCGTTCCGCGTTCCGCGTCGCCTTCGTCGCGATCACCATCGAGCTGGTCGGCGTGCTGGTCGTCGGCACGATCTCCGTCCTCGATCCCGCACTCTTCCCGTTCTCCGGCGACCGCAGCACCGTCTGGGCCTACTACGGCCTCGAGTACCTGCTCATCCCGCTCGCCCTGCCCGTGCTCGGCCTGCTGTTCCTCCGCAGCCAGCGCCGCGTCTTCACCGCGGAGGCCTGAGCGCATGCACGTCTTCCACGGCGTCGGCGAGGTGCCGGCCGGATTCGGGCCCTCCGCCGTGACGATCGGCAAGTTCGACGGCCTGCACCAGGGCCACCGGGCGGTGATCGGCGACCTGCTCGCCGCCGCGGGCGACGCGCTCGTGCCCGCCGTCGTGACGTTCGACAGGAACCCGCTCGAGGTGCTGCGGCCCGAGATCTGCCCGCCCCCGCTGGTCGGCTCCGGGCAGAAGCTGGAGCTGCTCGAGTCCGCCGGGATCGCCGCGGTGCTCGTGCTCGCCTTCGACGCGGCGCGGGCCGCCCAGGAGCCGGAGGCGTTCGTGCGCGAGGTGCTCGTCGACGCGCTGCACGTGCGCCGGCTGCTCGTCGGGGAGGACTTCCGGTTCGGCCACCGCGGCCGGGGCGACGTCGCCCTGCTCGTGCGACTCG
>JBQCCU010000170.1:0-16331 GCA_051961935.1 Amnibacterium sp.
TGCGGCGTGATCTCAGCGAGCTCTACGGCGTCCGCAGCGAGATGACGGTGCTGTCGGCCTCCGGCGTGCGCCGCACGAACCACTACCTGGTGCGCGTGGTCGAGGGCGGGGAGACGCTCGCCCGCCAGACCGGGCTCCTCGACGCCCGCCGCCGTCCGATCCGGGGCCTGCCGAACCGCCTCACGACCGGAGCGCCGGAGGAGATCGAGGCCGTGTGGCGCGGCGCCTTCCTCGCGCACGGCTCCCTCACCGACCCGGGCCGCTCGGCGGCGCTCGAGGTCACCTGCCCGGGGAACGAGACCGCGATGGCGCTCGTCGGCGCCGCCGGCCGCCGTCAGGTCCCGGCGAAGGCGCGCGAGGTGCGCGGCGTGCACCGCGTCGTCATCCGCGACGGCGAGGCGATCAGCGACATGCTCGGCCACATGGGCGCGAAGCGGAGCGTCCAGAACTGGGAGGACCTCCGCCAGCGCCGCGAGGTCAGGGCGAACACGAACCGCCTCGTGAACTTCGACGACGCGAACCTGCGGCGCAGCGCCCAGGCCGCCGTCGCCGCCTGCGCGCGCGTCGAGCGCGCGCTCGAGATCCTCGGTGACGCCACGCCGGAGCACCTCCGCTACGCGGGCCAGCTCCGGCTCGACCACCGCGACGCGAGCCTCGACGAGCTCGGGCACCACGCCGACCCGCCGATGACGAAGGACGCCGTCGCCGGCCGCATCCGCCGGCTCCTCGCTCTCGCCGACAAGCGGGCCGCTGACGAGGGCATCCCCGGCACCGACGCCAACCTCCCGGCCGACATCGACGCCTGAGCAGCGCCCGCGGGCCGCTGAAGCGCTCGCGACCGTCCCCGCATGCACAGCCCCGCCCAAGGTCGTGCTGAACGAACGGTCCTAGGCTGGCGAGCGACCACTGAGGAGGACCTGGAATGGCCGTTTACACACTGCCCGAGCTTCCCTACGACTACAGCGCGCTCGAGCCGCACATCAGCGGCAAGATCATGCAGCTGCACCACGACAAGCACCACAACGCCTACGTGACCGGGGCGAACACGGCGCTCGACGCCCTCGCCGAGGCCCGCGAGAAGAACGACTTCGCGAACATCAACAAGCACACCCGCGACCTCGCCTTCAACCTCGGCGGCCACGTGAACCACTCGGTGTTCTGGACGAACATGTCCCCGGACGGCGGCGACAAGCCGACCGGTGAGCTCGCCTCCGCGATCGACGACTTCTTCGGCTCGTTCGACACGTTCCGCGCGCAGTTCACCGCTGCGGCGCTCGGCGTGCAGGGCTCCGGCTGGGCGGCGCTCGTCTACGACGGGATCGGCCAGCGTCCGCTCATCGTGCAGTTCCACGACCAGCAGCAGGACTTCCCGATCGGCGTCGTGCCGCTGCTCCTGCTCGACGTCTGGGAGCACGCCTACTACCTCGACTACGCCAACGTGCGGGCCGACTACGTGAAGGCGTTCTGGAACATCGTCAACTGGGCGAACGTCGAGCAGCGCTTCAACGCCGCCCGGCAGGGCGCCGCAGGCCTGCTGCTACTGTCGTAGCGGCCGCGCGCCCGAGGACGTGCGCTGCGAGTCCTTCCCGTTCCCATCAACCCTCGGAGGACCTTCGTGACCGTCAGAGTCGGGATCAACGGCTTCGGCCGGATCGGCCGCAACTACTTCCGGGCCGCTCTGGCCAAGGGCAGCGATCTCGAGATCGTGGCCGTCAACGACCTCACCGACAACCGGGCGCTCGCGCACCTGCTGAAGTACGACTCCACCGCGGGCCGGCTGGCGCAGTCGGTCGAGCTCGACGGCGACAGCATCGTGGTCGACGGGAAGCCGGTGCAGGTCCTCGAGCAGCGCGACCCGGCCGCCCTCGGCTGGGGCGACCTCGGCGTCGACATCGTGATCGAGTCCACGGGCCGGTTCACGAAGGCGCAGGACGCCCGCAAGCACCTCGAGGCCGGCGCGAAGAAGGTCATCATCTCCGCGCCCGCCTCGGGTGAGGACGGCACCTTCGTGATGGGCGTGAACGAGGGCTCGTACGACCCCGAGACGATGCACATCCTCTCGAACGCGTCCTGCACCACGAACTGCCTCGCGCCGCTCGCGAAGGTGTTCAACGACGCCTTCGGCATCGAGACGGGGCTCATGACCACGGTGCACGCGTACACCGCCGACCAGAACCTGCAGGACGGGCCGCACAGCGACCTCCGCCGCGCCCGCGCGGCCGCGCTCAGCATCATCCCGACCTCGACCGGCGCGGCGAAGGCCATCGGGCTCGTGCTGCCCGAGCTGAAGGGCAAGCTCGACGGCTTCGCGCTCCGCGTGCCGGTGCCCGTCGGCTCCATCACGGACCTCACGGTCACCACGTCCCGCACGCTGACCGTCGACGAGGTGCAGGCCGCGTACCGCGAGGCGGCGGACGGCCCCATGAAGGGGATCCTCAAGTACGTCGACGAGCCCATCGTGTCCTCCGACATCGTCGGCGACCCGCACTCGTCGCTGTTCGACGCCGAGCTCACCCGCGTGATCGGCAACCAGGTGAAGCTCTCCTCCTGGTACGACAACGAGTGGGGCTACTCGAACCGCCTCGTCGACCTCACCGACTACGTCGCCGCGCGACTCTGAGCCGGTGAGCCTGCGCACCCTCGACACGCTCGGGGATCTCGCCGGACGGCGCGTGGTCGTCCGGTGCGACCTGAACGTGCCGCTGAAGGACGGCCGGATCACGGACGACGGGCGCATCCGCGCCTCGCTGCCCACCCTGAGGCGACTTCTCGACGCGGGGGCGACGGTCACGGTCGTGTCCCACCTCGGCCGCCCCGACGGCGCGCCCGACGAGCGGTACAGCCTCCGCCCGGTCGCCGCTCGCCTCGGCGAGCTGCTGGGCCGGGAGGTCGGGTTCGGCGCGGACGCGTCCGGCGACGTCGTGGTGCGGGAGAACCTCCGGTTCGACCCGCGGGAGACCTCGAAGGACGCCGCGGAGCGCCGGGCGTACGCCGAGGAGCTGGCGGCCGGCGCGGACGCGTTCGTGTCGGACGGCTTCGGCGTCGTGCACCGCAAGCAGGCGAGCGTCTACGAGCTCGCGGAGGTGCTGCCCAGCGCGGCGGGGCTGCTGATCGCGGCGGAGCTCGGGGTGCTCGAGCGGCTGACGACGTCGCCGCAGAAGCCGTACACGGTGGTGCTCGGCGGGTCGAAGGTGAGCGACAAGCTCGGCGTGATCGACCATCTGCTGCCGCGCGTCGACTCCCTCCTCGTCGGCGGGGGGATGCTCTTCACCTTCCTCGCGGCGCAGGGGCACCCGGTCGGGAAGAGCCTCCTCGAGGCCGACCAGATCGGGACGGTGCGCGACTCCCTCGCCCGTGCCGAGCAGCTCGGGGTGCGGATCCTGCTGCCCACCGACGTGGTCGTGGCCGCGGCGTTCGCCGCGGACGCCGAGCACGAGACGGTGCCGGCGGACGGCATCGAGGCCTCCCGCTTCGGCACGGACGCGATCGGCCTCGACATCGGCCCGGACACCGCGGAGGCGTTCGCCGCCGCCATCGCCGACTCGCGGACGGTGTTCTGGAACGGGCCGATGGGCGTGTTCGAGTTCCCCGCGTTCGCCGCCGGGACGAAGCGCGTCGCCGAGGCGCTCACCGTGGGCTTGGGGTTGGGGGTCGTGGGCGGCGGCGACTCCGCCGCCGCGGTGCGCACCCTCGGCTTCGGCGAGGACCGCTTCGGCCACATCTCCACCGGCGGCGGCGCGAGCCTCGAGTTCCTCGAGGGGAAGCGGCTGCCGGGTCTCGAGGTGCTCGGCTGGGAAGGGGAGTCCTGATGGCCCGTCGGCCGTTCATCGCCGGCAACTGGAAGATGAACCTCGACCACCTTCAGGCGATCGCGCTCGTGCAGAAGCTCGCCTGGACGCTGAAGGACGCCGGCCACGACGCGAAGGGCGTCGAGGTCGCGGTGTTCCCGCCGTTCACCGACCTGCGCAGCGTGCAGACGCTCATCTCGGCGGAGCGGTTCTCGCTCGAGCTCGGGGCGCAGGACGTCTCGCAGCACGACTCCGGCGCCCACACCGGTGACGTCTCGGCGGCGATGCTCGCGAAGCTCGACGTGCGCTACGTGATCATCGGCCACTCCGAGCGGCGTGCGGACCACCACGAGGACGACGCGCTCGTCGCCGCGAAGGTGCAGGCCGCGCTGCGGCACGGCCTGGTGCCGGTGCTCTGCGTCGGCGAGACCGCGGAGGACCTCGAGCGGCACGGTGCGAGCGCCGTGCCGGTCGGCCAGCTGCGCGCCGCGCTGGACGGCGTCCCCGCCGACGCCGAGCTCGTCGTCGCGTACGAGCCGGTCTGGGCCATCGGCTCGGGCAAGGCGGCCACGCCCGAGACGGCGCAGGAGATGGGCGCGGCGCTGCGCGGCGCGCTCCGCGACCTGCTCGGCGCCGACGCGGCCGAGCGCACGCGGATCCTCTACGGCGGATCGGTGAAGAGCGGCAACATCGCCGGCTTCCTGCGGATGCCCGACGTGGACGGCGCCCTCGTGGGCGGCGCGAGCCTCGACCCGGCCGAGTTCGCCGCGATCGCCCGCTTCGAGAAGCACGTCGGCGTCTAGGACTTCGGCGTCCCGCTACCGGTGCGCCGCGGAGGCCGCCGGTTATACTTGCCGTCGCTGGAATCTCGCTGCGAGCGTGGAAGGAGGGGACATGGCGATCCTCGAAGTCGTGATCGAAGTGGTGCTCGGCATCACGAGCCTGCTCCTGACGCTGCTCATCCTGCTGCACCGCGGGCGCGGTGGTGGCCTCTCCGACATGTTCGGCGGCGGCGTCACCTCGAGTCTCGGCGCATCCGGCGTGGCGGAGCGCAACCTCAATCGCATCACGGTGGTCCTCGGACTCGTCTGGTTCGCGTGCGTGGTCGTGCTCGGCCTCATCACCCGGTTCACCTCGGGCGCGTGAGCGTCCCGCAACCCGAAGCGAGCAACCCTCATGGCATCTGGCGGTAGCGCCATCCGCGGCTCCCGAGTGGGCGCCGGCCCGATGGGCGAGCAGGACCACGGACACCACGCCGAGCGCATCGCGGTGTCCTACTGGGACGCGCTCGGCAACGAGACGGTCCGGTACTTCGCCGCGAACCTTCCGCCGGAGGAGATCCCCGCGGTCATCGACTCCCCGTCGAGCGGGCTGCCGGCCGGCCGTGACCGGGCGAACCCGCCCGCCGTCGCGAAGACCGAGCCGTACAAGACGCACCTCGCCTACGTGAAGGAGCGCCGCACCGACGAGGAGGCGGCGCAGCTCCTCGAGGAGGCGCTGAAGCAGCTCCGCATCCGCCGCGGGAAGATCCCGGCGGACAGCTGATCGGATGCGAGGAAGGGGCCCGGCGCGCTGCGCCGGGCCCCGTCCCCGTATCCCGCGGCAGGAGCTCTGCGCGCTGCGGTTCTGCGGCACGTTCTTCGCCGCGGCCGCGTCGACGAAGAAGACGGTGCGCTTCCGGCCCTGCACGCCCGCCACCGGCACCTCGTCGTCGCTCGCGCCGGCGAGGGCGAGGCCGAGGGCGGTCGCCTTCTCCGCGCCCGCCGCGACCATCCAGACGCGCTGCGACGTGTTGATGGCGGCGAGGGTGAGGCTCAGCCGGTCGGGGGGCGGCTTCGGCGAGTTGCGGACCGGGATGACCGTGGTGGCGCCGGTGCGCCCGTTGCTCCGCTCCGGGAAGAGCGAGGCGATGTGGCCGTCGGGCCCGACGCCGAGGAAGGTGATGTCGAAGCGGGGGAGCGAGCGGCCCTCGGGGGCGTGCTCCTGCAGGACCTCCGCGTAGGCGGCGGCCGCACGCTCCATGTCGTCGATCTCGTCCGACGCCGGGAACGGGTGGATGTTCGCCGCCGGCACGTCGATGTGGTCGAGGAGCGCCTCCCGCGCCTGCACCTCGTTGCGCTCCGGGTCCTGCTTCGGCACGAACCGCTCGTCGCCCCACCAGAAGTGCACGCGGCTCCAGTCGATCGTGTCACGCATGCCGGAGGTCGCAACCGCCCGCTGCGTGCCCGCACCGACCGTGCCGCCGGTGAGCACGACGTTGACCGTCTCGAACTCGTCGAGCAGGTCGACGACCTTCGTGAGGAAGCGAGCCGCCACCGCGGCGGTCAGGGCGTCGACGTCGGGGTGGACGAGCACCCGTCTCTCGTTGGTCACGGTCCTCCAGTTCCGATCGCCTCCGCGGCCGCACCCGACAGGGCGGGCAGGCCCGCGGTGAGGACCTCGCCGAACAGGTCGTCCGGGTCGAGGCGGCGCAGCTCCTCCGCCAGGCAGTCTCGCAGACTGCGCCTGGGCAGGGAGACCTGGTGCGTCGGCGATCCGGGCTGCGAGAGGGTGGCGACGTTCGGCACCGCTCGCTCGAGATCGATCGCGCCGCTCGCCCTGAGGAGCCGGACGCCGTGGATCCCGCTCGATCCGGTGGAGCGGTCGGAGAGCACGATCCGCACCGGGACCTTCAGCTGGAGGCCGAGCCAGGCCCCGAGCAGCTCGGTGGAGGGGGAGTCGGCCGCGCCGGTGACCTCCACGGACTCCACGGACTCGTAGGGCGGCTGGTCGAGGACGGCGGCGAGGATCGCGCGCCAGAGGGTGAGCCGGGTCCAGGCGAAGTCCGAGTCGCCCGGCGCGTAGGTGGCGGCGAGGTGCAGCAGCGCCGCCTGCGGGTCGGGCTGGGTGGACGCGTCGGTGATCCGGCGCTGCGCGATCCGGCCGATGGGGGACTCGCTGACCCGCGCAGGCGCGGCGCCCGGCCACCAGGCCACGACGGGCGCGTCGGGCAGCAGGAGGCCCGTGATGAGCCCCTCCTCGTCCACGCCCGCCTCGCCGAGCGCCTTCAGCACGACGACCTCGCTGGCGCCCGCGTCGCCGCCGACGCGGATCTGCGCGTCGAGCCGGGCGGGACCGGCGGCGGTGTCGGGACGGGACACGACGATCACGCGCATCGGGTGCTCGCGCGACGCGTCGTTCGCGGCCTCGATGGCCTCCTCCTCCGCCCCGAGCCGCGTCGCGATCACGAGCGTGAGCACGCGGCCGAGCGCGACGGCGCCGCCCTCCTGACGGATCTTCACGAGCGCGCGCTGCACCCGCGAGGCGGTGGTGTCGGGCAGGTCGACGATCACGGGCGCCTCCAGGTGCGGCCGTCGCGGGCGAGGAGCGCGTCGGCGGATGCGGGACCCCAGGTGCCGGGGCGGTACGGCTCCGGCCGGCCGGCGGAGGCCCAGAAGCGCTCAACGGGGTCGAGGATCATCCAGGACAGCTCCACCTCCTCGTGCCGGGGGAAGAGCGGCGGGTCGCCGAGCAGGACGTCGAGGATGAGCCGCTCGTACGCCTCCGGGCTCGCCTCCGTGAAGGCGTGCCCGTAGCCGAAGTCCATGGTCACGTCGCGGACCTGCATGCCGGCGCCCGGCACCTTGGACCCGAAGCGGATCGTCACGCCCTCGTCGGGCTGCACGCGGATGACGAGCGCGTTCTGCCCGAGCAGCGACGTCTGGCTCTCCGCGAACAGCTGGTGCGGCGCGCGCTTGAACATCACGGCGATCTCGGTGACGCGGCGGCCGAGGCGCTTACCGGCGCGGAGGTAGAAGGGGGCGCCAGCCCACCGGCGGGTCCCGATCTCGAGCTTCAGGGCCGCGTACGTCTCCGTCGTCGAGTCGGGCGCCATGCCGTCCTCCTCCAGGAAGCCGAGCACGTGCTCGCCGCCCTGCCAGCCGGAGGTGTACTGGCCGCGGGCCGTCGCGAGGCCCAGGTCCTGCGGCAGGCGCACCGCGGACAGCACCTTCTCCTTCTCGGCGCGCAGGTGCACCGCGTCGAAGGAGACCGGCTCCTCCATCGCGGTGAGCGCCAGCAGCTGCAGGAGGTGGTTCTGGATGACGTCGCGGGCCGCGCCGATGCCGTCGTAGTAGCCCGCGCGGCCGCCGACGCCGATGTCCTCGGCCATGGTGATCTGCACGTGGTCGACGAAGTTCGCGTTCCAGATCGGCTCGAACAGCATGTTCGCGAACCGGAGCGCCAGGATGTTCTGGACGGTCTCCTTGCCGAGGTAGTGGTCGATCCGGAAGACGCTGTCGGCGGGGAAGACGCTCTCGACGACGTCGTTCAGCTCCCGGGCGGTGGCGAGGTCGGAGCCGAAGGGCTTCTCGATGACGACGCGGCGCCACTGGCCGGGCCGCGGGTCGGCGAGACCGGACCGCTTCAGCTGCTCGGTCACCTGCGGGAACGCCTTCGGGGGGATCGACAGGTAGAAGGCGTGGTTGCCCATCGTCCCGCGCTCGGCGTCGAGGGCCTCGACGGTCTCGCGGAGCCGCCGGAACGCGTCCTCGTCGTCGAAGGTGCCCTGCACGAAGCGGATGCCCTGCGCGAGCTGCCGCCAGACGTCCTCGTGGAACGGGGTCCGCGAGTACTCCTTCACGGCGTCGTGCACCACCTGCGCGAAGTCCTCGTCCGCCCAGTCGCGGCGGGCGAAGCCGACGAGTGCGAAGCCGGGCGGCAGCAGGCCGCGGTTGGCGAGGTCGTAGACGGCCGGCATGAGCTTCTTGCGGGCCAGGTCGCCGGTGACCCCGAAGATGACGAGGCTGGACGGCCCCGCGATGCGGTTCAGCCGGCGGTCGGCGGCGATGCGGAGCGGGTTCGCACCCGGGCCGACGGGCGCGGGACCGTCGGTGGCGGGGAGCTCGATCGAACGGGGCGGGGACTCGAGGTCGGTCACGCCGGCTCCTCACTGAACGGGTCGGCGCCGCGCAGCCAGGCGGCCACCGCGGTGGCGTACTCGAGGACGAGGATCAGCTCGCCGAGGGATCCGCTGAGCCGGATCTCGTGCGGCGCGAGCGGGGGACGGGTGTCGTGCGCGTCCCCGACGAGGCGCAGCACCTGCAGGTCGGCGCCGGCCAGCTCTGGCGCGTCGGCGGCGAGGACCCGCGTGCGGAGGCCCGCGGCGGCCAGCAGGTGCGCGGCCCACGGCTCCGCGGCGACGAGGTGCGTGCCGTCGGCGACGACCGCGAGATCGGCGGGCCGGGAGCCGCCGAGGGCCGCACCGACACGGAGGCCGTTGTTGGCGGGGTCGTCGATCGCGAGGTTCAGCTCCTCGGACTCCGCCTCGGCGAGCAGCTCCCGCAGGTCGGCCCCGGCGAGGCCGGCCGCGACGAGCACCGGCGCGGACAGCGCCGAGAAGCGGTCCCCGATGCCGCTTTCCGCCGGCAGGACGGGGATGCCGGCGGCGCGCGCCTGCACGTCCAGCGGCGATCCGGGCAGCGCGACGGCCACGAGGCGGCGCGCGGGATCGAGCCCCAGGTCGTGCACGGCCTGCGCGGCCGCGGCCAGCGCGCCGGTGCCGGGCTCGGCCAGCACGACCGCGACGTCCGCCGCCAGCGCGGCGCGGACGGCGTCCGGGTCCTGCGGCACGTGGCCGAGGGGCGCGCCCTGCGTCGCCGTGATCAGCGCCGCGGCGCGCGCGGCGCCGGGCGGGGCGCAGAGCACCACCCGCGTGACCCCGCCGCGCCGCAGGTCGGTGGCGAGCGCGGAGACCGGCTCGACCAGCAGGTCGCCCGCGGCGACGGACTCGGTCCAGCCGAGCCCGCGCGCCGCGTCGGATTCGGCGGCGGCGCCCCAGAGGGCCGCGTCCTGGGCGGTGATCCCGGACGCGATCCTCTCGTCCAGGAGCCGGGTCAGCACCCGGCTCGCGGCCTCCGACGCGGCACCGCCCGTGGCGATGCGGATGCTCACCGGCGAGCGGCCTCGAGCGCCGTCGTGACGGTGTCGGTGAGCTCGTGCCAGGAGGTGATGAACTTCTCCACGCCCTCGCGCTCGAGCAGGTCGGTCACGTCGGCGACGTCCACGCCGACCGCGGCCAGCCGGTCCATCACCTGCTGCGCGTCCTCGTAGTTGCCGACGACGGTGTCGCCGGTGATCGTGCCGTGGTCGGCGACGGCCTCGAGGGTCTTCTCGGGCATCGTGTTCACGACCCCGTGGGTGACGAGCTCGGTCACGTAGAGCGTGTCGGGCAGGCTCGGGTCCTTCACGCCGGTGGACGCCCAGAGCGGACGCTGCCGGTTCGCGCCCTTCTCCTGCAGCGCGATGGCGCGCTCCGTGGCGAAGCGCTCGACGAAGAGCTGGTAGGCGAGGCGCGCGTTCGCGACGGCGGCCTTGCCCTTCAGCGCCTTCGCCTCGTCGGAGCCGATCTGCTCGAGGCGCTTGTCCACCTCGGTGTCGACGCGGGAGACGAAGAACGAGGCGACCGAGTGGATGGTGGCGAGGTCGATGCCCGCCGCGGCGGCGTGCTCGAGGCCCTCGAAGTAGGCGTCGATCACCGCGGCGTAGCGCTCGAGGCTGAAGATGAGCGTCACGTTGACGCTGATGCCGGCCGCGATCGCGGCGGTGATCGCGGGCAGGCCCTCGACCGTCGCGGGGATCTTGATCATCACGTTCGGCTTGTCGATCGTCGTCCAGAGGCGCTTCGCCTCGGCGATCGTCCGCTCCGTGTCGTGCGCGAGCTCGGGGGAGACCTCGATCGAGACGCGGCCGTCGTAGCCGCCCGACTGCTCGTACACCTCGCGGAAGATGTCCGCGGCGTTGCCGACGTCGGCGGTCGTGATCTCGAAGATCGCCTCCGCGACGTCCTTGCCGGACGCCGCGATCTCGCGGACCTGCTCGTCGTACGCCTCGCCCTTGGAGAGGGCGGAGGCGAAGATCGTCGGGTTCGTCGTCACGCCGACGACGTCGCGCTCGGCGATCAGCTTCTGCAGCCCGTGGCCCTTGATCCGCTCACGGGAGAGGTCGTCGAGCCAGATGCTCACGCCGGCCGCGGAGAGCGCGGCGGTGGGGGTCTCGGCCTTGGTGTCGGTGATGCTCATGGTCAACTCCTTCTTCCTGGTGGAACCGCCTCAGCGGCCCAGGGATTCCTTCGCGGCGGCCACGGCGTGCTCGGTCGTGATGCCGTACTTCTGGAACAGGGTCTGGTAGTCGGCGGAGGCGCCGAAGGTCTCCACGGAGACGCTGCGGCCGGAGTCGCCGACATAGGTCCGCCAGCCGAGCGACAGCCCGGCCTCGATCGAGACGCGCGCGGTCACGTCCGCGGGCAGCACGGACCGCTTGTAGGCGTCGTCCTGCTCCTCGAACCACTCGAGGCAGGGCGCCGAGACGACCCGCGCGTTGATGCCCTCGTCCTTCAGCCTGAGCCGGGCCTCGACGGCGATCTGCAGCTCGGAGCCGGTGGCGATCAGGATCACGTCCGGCGTGCCGCCCGGCGCCTCCGCGAACACGTAGGCGCCCTTCGCGACGCCCTCGGCGGAGGCGTAGGTGTCGCCCTCGGCCGCGCCGTCGCCGCGCTCGAACACCGGGATGTTCTGGCGGGTGAGCGCGAGGCCCGCCGGGCCCTTGCGCCGCTCGAGGATCGTGCGCCACGCGACCGCGGTCTCGTAAGCATCCCCGGGCCGCACCACGTCGAGCTGCGGGATGGCGCGGAGCGCCCACAGCGGCTCGACCGGCTGGTGGGTGGGGCCGTCCTCGCCGAGGGCGATGGAGTCGTGCGTCCAGACGTAGATCGTCGGCGCCTTCATGAGCGCGGCGAGGCGGACGGACGGGCGCATGTAGTCGCTGAAGATCAGGAACGTGGCGCCGAACGGCCGCGTGTTGCCGTGCAGGACGATCCCGTTCAGGATCGCGCCCATCGCGTGCTCGCGGATGCCGAAGTGGAGCACGCGCCCGTAGGGGTTCGCCTTCCACATCTTCGTGCCGCACTCGGGCGGCAGGAACGAGCCGGCCTCCTCGATGGTCGTGTTGTTCGACTCGGCGAGGTCCGCGGATCCGCCCCAGAACTCGGGCACGTGGGGGGCGATCGCGTTGATCACCTTGCCGGAGGCGACGCGCGTGGACACGTCCTTGCCGGCCGGGAAGGTCGGGAGGTCGACGAACGCGTCGTCGGGCAGCCGGTAGTCGACGATGCGGTCGAGCAGCTGCTTCCGCTCCGGGTTCGCCTCCGCCCAGCCGGCGAGCCGCTCGTCCCACTCGCGGTGCTGCGCCTGGCCCCGCTCGACGGCCTCACGGGTGTGCGACAGCACCTCAGGGGCGACGTCGAAGGTCTTCTCCGGGTCGAAGCCGACGGCCCGCTTCAGGCCCGCGACCTCGTCCGTGCCCATCGCGGACCCGTGGATCTTGCCGGTGTTCTGCAGCTTCGGCGAGGGCCAGCCGATGATCGTGTCGACGACGATGAAGGACGGCTTGTCGGTCACCGACTGCGCCTCGAGGATCGCCCGGTGCAGCGCCTCGACGTCCTCCTTGTAGGAGCCGTCGGGCTGGATGAAGGACACCTCCTGCACGTGCCAGCCGAGGGCGCGATAGCGCTCGGGGGTGTCCTCGGAGAGGGCGATGTTCGTGTCGTCCTCGATCGAGATGCGGTTGCGGTCGTAGAAGACGATGAGGTTGCCGAGCTGCTGCGTGCCGGCGAGGGAGGAGGCCTCGTTGGTGATGCCCTCCTCGATGTCGCCGTCGCTCGCGATGCAGTAGATGAAGTGGTCGAAGGGGCTCTGCCCGGCGGGCGCGTCGGGGTCGAACAGGCCGCGCTCGAAGCGGGCGGCGTAGGCGAAGCCGACGGACGAGGCGAGGCCCTGGCCGAGCGGGCCGGTGGTGATCTCGATGCCGTCGGTGTGCCCGTACTCCGGGTGCCCTGGCGTCTTCGAGCCCCACTTGCGGAGATGCTGCAGGTCCTCGAGCTCCAGGCCGTACCCGCCCAGGTAGAACTGGATGTACTGCGTGAGGGACGAGTGGCCGGCCGAGAGGATGAACCGGTCGCGGCCGATCCAGGTGCTGTCGGACGGGTCGCGGCGCATGACCTTCTGGAACAGCAGGTACGCGAGCGGGGCCAGGCTGATGGCCGTGCCCGGGTGCCCGTTGCCGGCGTTCTGCACCGCGTCGGCGGCGAGGACGCGGACCGTGTCCACCGCCTTCTCGTCGAGCGGGCCCCACTCGAGCTCGGCCGACTGCCGTGTACGGACGTCCGTCACTTGGATCCCCTTCCACCGGTGAACTTGGGAGCGAGCCGTGCACGCGCCCAGGGCGAGTCTAGGGATCCCTCCCTTGTGATCGGCTTGCGCTTCCCGGGTACCCACCGGGGACGGGGGAGCGGGACGGATAGGATCGAGGGCAGTGAGCACGGCAGTCTCGGCTGCCGGCGGCCCGTCGGCCGTCGGCCAGGGCCCATCCCAGTCGCCGCGCGGCCGCCGGCTGCGCGGCTATGTCGCGCTCATGAAGCTGCGGGTCGTCGAGCTGCTGCTCGTGACGACCGTGCCGGTGATGATCCTCGCCGCCCGCGGCGTGCCCGACCTCGCCGTGGTGGCCTGGACGCTGCTCGGCGGCACGATGAGCGCGGGCGCCGCGAACGCGTTCAACATGGTGATCGACCGGGACATCGACCGGGTGATGCACCGCACGCGGCACCGTCCGCTCGTGACCGGGGTGCTGACGACCCGGCAGGCGCTGGTCTTCGCGAGCGCGCTCACGGTGGTCTCGACGCTGATCCTCGGCCTCGGCACGACCTGGCTGGCGGCGGCGCTGTCGCTCGCCGCGATCGGCTTCTACGTCTTCATCTACACGATGTGGCTGAAGCGGCGGACCCGCCAGAACATCATCTGGGGCGGCCTCGCCGGCTGCTTCCCGGTGCTGATCGGCTGGGCCGCCGTGACGGGCTCGCTCTCGTGGGGCGCCTGGGTGCTGTTCGCGGTGATCTTCCTGTGGACGCCGCCGCACTACTGGCCGCTGTCGATGCGCTACAAGGAGGACTACGCCTCCGTCGGCGTGCCGATGCTCGGCGCGATCGCGAGCAACACGAAGGTCGGTCTCCAGACGGTGCTCTACGCCTGGGCGACCCTCGCGTGCTCCCTGCTGCTGATCCCGGTCGCGCACATGGGCCTGCTCTACACGGTGGTGGCGCTCGTCGCGGGCGGCTGGTTCGTCGCCGAGACGCACCGCCTCTACGACCGGGCGGTGGCGGGTGCGGAGGTCGCGCCGATGCGCGTCTTCCACGCCTCGATCGGCTCGCTGTCGCTGCTGTTCATCGGCGTCGCGCTGGACCCGCTGCTCTTCCACTAGGTGCGCGGCATCCTCGCGGGGGCTTCTGCCGTCCCGCGTCGTCACCGGAGGACTCCGTCACCATCGGAGGACCGAACAGGGCCCGGGACCCTCCGCCGGCGACGAGATCCTCCGCTGCCGACGCGGCGGGCACCTTCCCCCAGCCCCGGCACGCGACTGTACCGGGGACCGAAGCCGCTGCAGGCGACCCTGGGCCCCCAGACCTCGCTGCCCCGACCCGGGCCCACGGGGACCGCAGGGGGCTGGTGGTCGAGCCCGGCACGGCGTCCCCGCTCGAGCGGTGAGCGGCCGCGGCGGCCCGCCGACGCGTCCGAAGCGGACCGACTACGGCGCGAGCTCCCGTGCTCCCCGCGTCGCGAGCACCACGGCGGCCGTCGCGGCGGTGAGGCAGGCGGCGAGGAAGACGTGCACGACGACGAGGCCGGCGGCCCAGCCGAGCGCCACCTGCGTGATGCCGACCACGATCTGCACCACCTCGACGGCGGTGAGCAGCAGCACGGCGGGCACCGCGCGGCCGCTGCGGAACGCGAGGCCGAGCAGCACGATCGTGCCGAGGAACAGGAGCCAGGCCGCCGACTCGTGCACCTGCTGGAGCACGACCGGGTCGAGGCCGTTGCGGGGGGCGGTCGCGTCGCCCGCGTGCGGGCCGGATCCGGTGGTCGTGACGCCGAGGGCGACGACCACGGCGGCCAGCACGGCGACGAGTCCCGTGACCCAGGCGGCGGCCGCGCCGACGCGGCGCACACGGGGTCCTGGGGCGACCGACGCCCGGTGCACGAACACGGTCATCAGCACGACGAGGGTGAGCGAGAAGCAGAAGTGCGCGGCGACGATCCACGGGTTCAGGTGCGTGAGCACCGTGATCCCGCCGAGGACGGCCTGCGCGGGGATGCTCAGCAGCTGCGCGACCGCGAGCCAGAAGAGGTCCTTCCGCGTGCGCCACTGCCGCACCACGGCCGCGAACGCGGCCAGGGCGACCACGACGAGCACGAACGTGAGCAGCCGGTTGCCGAACTCGATGATCCCGTGCACGCCCATCGCCGGCGTGGTGGTGAACGACGCCGCGGTGCACCGCGGCCACGTCGGGCAGCCGAGCCCCGACCCGGTGAGGCGCACCGCCCCGCCGGTGCCGACCAGCAGGATCTCCGCGACGAGCGACGCCCAGGCCGCCGCGCGCACGAGCACCGACGCGGGGCGGGGAGCGGTGCCGCCCGCCGGCCTGGCGGCCTGCTGCTCGTCGAGCCTCACGGTCATCGATTGGTCCTCCGGCATCGATCGGTACGGCGACTAGGATGGGCGGCCGTGTCGTCAGCGGCATCCGCCGCGTGCCGGGACCCCGGCCGAACGCGGGTCAGGACACCGCCTGCCGCCTCGCACCGGATTGTAGGCGGCGTGCGTCAGGCTCCCGGCGCGGGCGGCGGAGGGAATGCCCCGTCCGCCGGGCGGGTTGCCACTGTACGGAGAGGAGCACCGTGACCGATGTGCTGATCGATCGTCCTGAGCTCGAGGGGCTCGGCGTCTACGAGTTCGGCTGGGCCGACTCCGACCTGGCGGGCGCGTCCGCCCGCCGCGGCCTCTCCGCCGAGGTCGTGGCCGACATCTCCCGCCGCAAGGGCGAACCGGAGTGGATGCTGAGGAACCGGCTCAAGGGCCTCGCCATGTTCGAGCGCAAGCCGATGCCGACGTGGGGCGCCGATCTCACCGGCATCGACTTCGACAACATCAAGTACTTCGTCAAGTCCACGGAGCGCCAGGCGCAGTCGTGGGAGGACCTGCCCGAGGACATCCGCAACACGTACGAGCGGCTCGGGATCCCCGAGGCCGAGCGCCAGCGCCTCGTCGCGGGCGTCGCCGCGCAGTACGAGTCGGAGGTCGTCTACCACCAGATCCAGGAGGAGCTGGAGGCCAAGGGCGTCATCTTCATGGACACCGACACGGCGCTGAAGGAGCACCCGGAGTTCTTCACCGAGTACTTCGGCACCGTCATCCCGGCCGGCGACAACAAGTTCGCCTCGCTGAACACGGCGGTGTGGAGCGGCGGCTCCTTCGTCTACGTGCCGAAGGGCGTGCACGTCGACATCCCGCTGCAGGCCTACTTCCGGATCAACACCGAGAACATGGGCCAGTTCGAGCGCACGCTGATCATCGCCGACGAGGGCTCCTACGTGCACTACATCGAGGGCTGCACGGCGCCGATCTACAAGAGCGACTCGCTGCACTCCGCGGTCGTCGAGATCATCGTGAAGAAGAACG
>JBQCCU010000171.1:0-2431 GCA_051961935.1 Amnibacterium sp.
CGCCCTCGCCGGCGCGCTCACCGTCGCCGCCCCCGCGGCTGCGCACGACTACCTCGTGAGCAGCAGCCCGGCGGCGAACAGCACCGTGACGAAGCCGATCCCGTCCGTGACGATCACGTTCGACGCGGCCGTGCTCAGCACCGACAACGGCTCCACCGCGCTCAGCGTGCTCGGCCCGGACGGCCGGCACTTCGAGACGGCCTGCCCGGTCGTGAAGAACGACGACGTGAGCGCCGCCGTGCGCCTGGGGCCGGCCGGGATCTACCGGATCACGTGGCGGATCGTCTCGTCGGACGGGCACCCGGTGTCCGACTCCGTGTCCTTCCGGTACGCGCCGACGTCGTCCTCCGGTGCCGCCGCGGGGGCCGTGCACGGCCCGTCCTGCGGGAACGCCGCCGTCGGCACCGATCGGGCGTCGCCGGCCGCATCCTCGTCCTCGACGGGGGTGCTGGTGCTCGTCGCCGTGGTGGTCGGGGTGCTCGTCGTCCTCGTCGCGGCCGTCGTGGTCGTGGCCGTGGTCCTCACGCGTCGCCGGACCTGAGCCGCCGGTTCACGCCCGGGCGGCGAGCTCCCGCAGCAGCTCCGCGGGGGAGACCCCGGCCCGGAGCGCCCGCTGTTCGAGCCGTGCCCACTCGTCGGCGGCGAGCTCGACGACCAGCCGATGCGGTAGGGCGCCGTCCCCGAGGTCGAAGAGCGACGGCTCCGCGGCGCGAGTCGGTGCCGGCACCTTGGCGGGCGTGGGAGCGGCTGCCGGCGCGGGCACCGTGCCGAGCGGGCTGAAGCCGGGTCCGGAGGGGATCTCGAGGCCGCGCTGGTACGCGGTCGCCACGGCGCGGGCCCGCTCGTCCGCAGCCTCGTTCAGCTCGTGGCCGACGTGCCCCTTCACCCACTCGAACCGGTAGCGGCGGCCCGCGATGGCCTCGTCGAGCTCCTTGAGCAGGTCCACGTTCAGCACCGGCTTGCCGTCGGCCTTCCGCCAGCCGCGCCGCTTCCAGCCGGGCATCCACGAGGTCACCGAGTTGATGACGTACTGGCTGTCGCAGAGCACGAGGAGGTCGTCGTCGACGTCGCTGGTCGCCCGGAACAGCTCGAGCACCGCCTTCAGCTCGCCCATGTTGTTCGTGCCGTGCTTCCAGCCGCCGGCCGCCCAGCGGTCGTCGTCGATGTACCAGGCCCAGCCGGCCGGTCCCGGGTTGCCGAGCGCGGATCCGTCGGCGGCAGCGGTGATCGTCACCGGAACATCGTAGGAAGCGGGGCGGGCGCGGCCCCGCTCATCCGGCGGCGGGGGTGAACCACGGCGGATGCACGACGATGCGCGGCGCCGTGGCGTCGACGGCGTCGAACATCCGGCGCACGCGGGCCCGCATGGGCTCGTTCGGGACGCCGATCAGCGTGACGGCCGAGAGCGGCACGGGACCCGGCAGCAGCACCTCCACCGTGGCCAGCTCCGGGTCGTCGCGCGTCGCGCGGGCGACCGCCCGCGCCGGCTCGCCGATCGCGAACGTGGTCGCCGGGGCGGACGCGTCGCCGTACGCCACCACGGCGTCGTCCCCGGCCGCGGTCGCCGGCAGGACGAGCATCACGTACTCGGTGGACGAGCTGAGCCGGGCGGCGGTCGACCAGGCCGCGCCGTCGGCCCCGTCCCGGAGCTCCGCCCAGCGGTCGGCGTCGGGGGAGAGGGAGAAGGGCACGAAGCGGTCCACCGGCGTGCCGTCGCCGACGTCCGCGGCCGCGCGCAGCTCGCGCACGAGCGGGGCGGCCACATCCACGTCGGGGTCGGCGCCGTCCGCGATCGACTTCAGCGCGCCGTCGAGCAGGATGGCCTCGAGGTTGCGCGAGTGCGTCCAGTGGTAGAGGCGACGGCTTCCGAACGGCGGCCCGCTCGGGGCGGCCGCGCCGGCGACGCGACGCGTCGCGGTCGTCGTCCGGGAGGGCGTCGCGCGTGGGGCGCGCTCCGGGCGGGCGCGCGTGCCGGTCGTCGCGGACGCGGCGACCGTGGGCGGCGGTGCGGGCACCGTCCGCGGGAAGCAGATGTCGCACATGCCTTCGTCGAACCCGTGGATGCACTCCGCCACCGTCTGAAGCCCCTCCAGCCTGCGCCCCGGGAAGGATCGCGACGGAAACGCTACGCCCTCGGAACCAGGGGTCAGGTGCGTGCGGCGGCGTCCCACCAGTCGAGGACCCGGAGGGCGGTGAACGTGAGCCACTTCGACGGCCCGCCCTCGTCCGCATCCACCGGGAACCACACCCGGCCCGGGTGCACGCGGTCCTGCCGCCACCGCCCGTCCTCGTCCCGGGCCGCGCGGATCACCTCGATCGCGTCCGTCATCCGCGGGTCCGGCTCCCGGCCCTCGTGCAGCGCGGCCGCCCGGAGGTGGTCGGTCGCGCGCAGAGCGCTGTAGACCCAGCGGAACGGGTAGCCGAAGGAGGT
>JBQCCU010000172.1:0-2079 GCA_051961935.1 Amnibacterium sp.
GGGCCCGGGGCCCCCCCCCCCCCGGGCCCCCCCGCCGGGGGGCGGGTGGGTGCTGGGCGGCGGGGCGGCGCCCCGCCCGGGGTGCCGGCACCCCCCCCGGGTGACCCGGCCGCTCGGCCGCTCGTTCCGCCGGTCCGCCGCGCTCTGGGCGACGCTCGCGATCGCCGTCGCCGTGTGGGAGCTGCTCGCGTTCCTGCTCGGCCTGCCGTCCCCGACCGCGACGCTCCGGCATCCGGCGATCTCGGACCTGCTCGATCCCGTCGCCGACCTCCCCGTCGGCCGCGCCCTGCTGGCGGCGGCCTGGACGTTCACCGGCCTGGCGCTGCTCCGGCGGGGGCGGCGCTGATGCGCGCGGTGACGATCGGCGTGTTCCTCGCGCTCGCGCTCGCGGCCGTCGCGGCGACGGCGGCCGCGCACCGCCGGCCGGACAGGGTGCAGGGCCTGGGCGCGGTGCTCGACGTGGTGCTCGCATCGCGGGCGGCCCGGATCGTCGTGCTGCTGTTCTGGCTCTGGCTCGGCTGGCACTTCTTCGTCGGCGACACCGTCACGCCGTGAGCCGCCGTGGTGGAATGCGGCGGTGACCATCGACCTGCTCGCCCTCGAGGACCAGCTGACCGACCGGGAGCGCGCCTGGCGCGACGAGGTCCGCGACCTCGTCGACCGGGCCGTGCGGCCGCACGCGGCGCAGTGGTTCGCCGACGCGACGTTCCCCCACGACCTCGTGCCCGAGCTCGGCCGCGCGGGCCTGCTCGGGGCGCACCTCTCGGGCTACGGCTGCGCCGGGCGCACCGCGGTCGAGTACGGGCTCGCCGCGATGGAGCTCGAGGCGGGCGACTCCGGGGTACGAACGCTCGTCTCCGTGCAGGGGTCGCTCGCGATGACCGCGATCGCCCGGTACGGCACGGAGGCGCAGCGGGAGCGCTGGCTGCCTCCGATGGCGGCGGGCGAGACGCTCGGCTGCTTCGGCCTCACCGAGCCCGGCGCGGGATCCGACCCGGGCGGGATGACGACGACGGCCACCCGCACCGCGGACGGCGGCTGGTCGATCTCGGGCGCGAAGCGGTGGATCGGGCTCGCCTCCCTCGCCGAGGTCGCCGTGATCTGGGCGCGGACGGAGGAGGGCGTGCGCGGCTTCCTCGTGCCCACCGCGACGGAGGGCTTCGCCGCGACGCCGATCGAGCCGAAGCTGTCGATGCGCGCCTCCGTGCAGTGCGACATCGCGCTCCGCGACGTGCGGCTGCCGCCCGACGCCGTCCTCCCCGGCGCCCGCGGCCTCGGGGCCGCGCTCCGCTGCCTGAACGAGGCGCGCTACGGCATCGTCTGGGGCGTGATGGGCGCCGCCAGGGACGCCGCCGAGGTGGCGCTCGCGCACGCGCAGGAGCGGCGGCAGTTCGGCTCGCCGATCGCCGCGTTCCAGCTGACCCAGCAGAAGCTCGTCGACATGCAGCTCGAGCTCGAGAAGGGCGTGCTGCTCGCGCTGCACCTCGGGCGGCGGAAGGACGCCGGCCTGCTCACCACCGAGCAGGTGTCGTTCGGCAAGCTGAACAACGTGCGGGAGGCGATCGAGATCTGCCGGCAGGCCCGGACGATCCTCGGCGGCGACGGCCTCACGGCGGAGCGCTCCCCGCTGCGGCACGCCCTGAACCTCGAGAGCGTCCGGACCTACGAGGGCACAGACGAGGTGCACACGCTCGTGCTCGGTCAGGCGATCACGGGGATCGGGGCGTTCCGGCTCGGCTGAGCCCCCGGTTCAGCCCGTGAGCGGTGCCCTGGCCAGCACGGCACCGCTCCCGCTGCGGATCTCGACGGTGCGGATGTCGGCCCGCGGGATCTCCGTCGCGGCCGCGAGCCCGGACGCGCCGTCCCCGTGCGCCGCCCAGGTCGCCACCGTCTCGATCCGGCCTCCCACGGTGGTCACGACGAGCGCGTAATCGGCGGCGCCGTACCGGGCGCCCCGCGCCTCCGGGTAGGAGCAGGCCCACGTGAGGCGCGTGCCCCACGGCACGGCGGTGGCGGTGAGCTCCGCGGACACCGCCGAGCCGCCGACCGGGGCGAGCCGGGTCTCCGCGGCGGCGGGCA
>JBQCCU010000173.1:0-2061 GCA_051961935.1 Amnibacterium sp.
CGGTGCTCTCGCCCACCCAGTGGCTCGGCGTCGTGCTGCTCGCCGGCACCGTGACCGTGATGGGCACCGTCCGCGCGCGCGGCTCCTCGATCGGGGTCGTGCCGGTGCGGCCGCCGCTGCCGATCCGCGAACCGGTCGAGGGCCGCTAGCGGATTCAGCCGCCGAGGTACCGGCCGGGCCGGTGGTTCATCACGAGCACGAGGTTCAGCACGGCCGCGCCGATCGCGGACAGCAGCACCATCGGCGGCGGTGCGACCGTGAGCGACAGCGCGACGATCGCCGCGTCGAAGCAGAGCTGCACCGCGCCCGCGCGCAGTCCGAGGAGGTCCTGCGCGAGCAGCGCCACCGTGTTCAGGCCCCCGAGGCTCGCGTTGTGCCGGAACAGGATGAGCATGCCGAGGCCGGCGAGCAGGTTCCCGGTCAGGGTGCCGTAGACCGGCGCGATCGCGACCACGTCCGCCACCAGCGGATGCAGGCCCGCCCACGCCGACACCAGCGCGACCGCCAGCAGGGTGCGCAGCGCGAACGCCCAGCCGCGCTTCCCGGCGGCGAGCGCGAGGAACGGCAGGTTCAGCACGAGGAAGACGGGACCGAACGGCATGTGCAGGGCGTAGCTGAGCAGCAGGGCGAGTCCGGCGGTGCCCCCGGTCACCGCGCCGCTGAGGTGCAGCAGGTACAGGCCCAGCGAGGCGACGAAGGTGCCGACGAGCATCGCCACGGCGTCCTCGAGCCGGCTGTGCGGCAGCACCGGCGCGTCCCGCAGCGCCGCCTGCGACAGGCGTCGGGCGCGGCTCACGGTCACGGACGGCAACCGTACTGCAGCGCGGATCCCGCCCTCATCCTGTGCGAGCACTGGGCGTCGGATGGGTGTTCGAGCGGGCGTGATTGCGCTTCCAGGTTCATTCCGCACCCTCGATGCCATGACCGAAGCGGGGACGGACACGGGGAGCTGCCGGCGTCCGGGGTGCGCCAGCCCGGCCTTCCGGACGCGCGACGAGCTCTCCTACGCGACGGACCACTTCGTGTGGATATGCCTCTCGGGACATAAGGTGCCGGAGGAGCGCCCGCTCGGGCGGTCCGTGGCGTGACGCCCGCGGATCAGAGCTCCGGGGTGTCGACCGTGCTCGCGTACGACGCGGCCACCTCGAGGAGCGGCGCCACTGCGGCGCGGGCGGTCGCCCCGAGCTCGGCGCCGGTGACGAGGTCGTCGGCGCCCATGCCGCGCACGTAGCCGATCGTCCAGCCGTCGGGGCCGGGCGTGAAGGTGATGCCGATGTGCTCGCGTTGCGCGAGCGCGAGCAGCTCCCCGATCGCCTCGAGCGAGGGCGCGTCGAACGGACCATCCGGCATGTCCCGAACGATAGTGGGCCGGAAGGGTGACCGGAGCACACCCCGAGACCTCCGGCCGGCACCGTACGCTGGCGGAGACGCCGACCCGAGCCGCGTGCACCGGACCGGCCGGCGGCGCCGTCGCCGCGTCGGCGGGGACGATGTTCGTGCGCACGCGGCCGTCCAGCCCTCCGAGGGATGCCGTCCTCCGAGGAGCGCCATGCCGTCGACCGTCCTGACCAGAGCCGGTGTCGCGCTCGTCGCGACCGCCGCGCTCGTGGTCGCCGTCCCCCTGTCCGCCAGCGCCCACGTCCGCGTCGATCCCCACGAGGCGGTCGCCGGTGCCGACGACACCCTGCTCACCTTCACCGTGCCGACCGAGTCGGGCTCGGCATCGACGACGAAGGTCGTCATCGACCTGCCCACCGCGACGCCGTTCGGCGACGTCGCCTACCAGCCCGTTCCCGGCTGGAGCGCCCAGGTGGTGACCGGACGGCTGCCGAAGCCCGCGAGGATCGCCGGGACCACCGTCACGGAAGCGCCCCTCCGTGTGGTCTGGACCGCCGACGCCGGCACCCGGCTGACCGGTGGCCAGTTCCAGGACTTCGTGCTCTCCGTCGGGCCGATGCCGGACACGGGCCGACTGCTGTTCCCCACCACGCAGACCTATTCGGACGGCAGCGCGACCCGGTGGACCCAGGCGACGCCCGCGAGCGGTGCGGAGCCGGAGCA
>JBQCCU010000174.1:0-11329 GCA_051961935.1 Amnibacterium sp.
TACGACTACGGCGAGGAGGACGGCTCCGCCTTCCTCGTGATGGAGCTCGTCCCCGGCGAGCCGCTCTCCTCGATCCTCGAACGCGAGCACACCCTGCCGCCGGACCGCGTGCTCGACGTGGTCGCGCAGACCGCCATGGCCCTGCAGGCCGCCCACGCGGCCGGCCTCGTGCACCGCGACATCAAGCCGGGCAACCTCCTCGTCACGCCGGACGGCCGCGTGAAGATCACCGACTTCGGCATCGCCCGGATCACGGACCAGGTGCCGCTCACGGCCACCGGCCAGGTGATGGGCACGGTGCAGTACCTCTCGCCGGAGCAGGCGAGCGGGCAGCCGGCGTCCCCGGCGACGGACATCTACTCGCTCGGCATCGTCGCGTACGAGGCCCTCGCCGGCCGCCGTCCGTTCACGGGCGAGTCGCAGGTCGCGATCGCGATGGCCCAGATCAACGACGCCCCGCCGGATCTGCCTACGAGCATCCCCGAGCCGGTCCGCCGGCTCGTGATGGCGTGCATCGCGAAGGCGCCGTCCGACCGTCCGACCACCGCGGCGCTGCTCGCACGGGCCGCGCAGGCCCTGCGGCGCGGCGACGTGCTCGCGACCGCCTCCGCCGTGCCGGCCGTGCTGCCCGCGGGCGTCGCGGCGCCCACGATGGCCCTGTCCACCGAGGGCGCGACCACCGTGCTGCCCGCCCAGGCCCCCGGCTTCGAGACGACGCTGCTCGGGGTGCCGGCCGCCGGTGCCGCGGCCGCCGGGTACGCGGCGGCTCCGCCGACCGGCGCGACCACGGCGACCACCCCCGTCGCGGGCGGACCCGAGGATCCCCGCCGCCGGCGGAGCCCGTGGACCTGGCCGCTCATCGCGCTCATCCTGCTGATCGTGATCGTGCTCGTCGCCTGGGCCGTCGCCCAGTTCGCCGGCACGCCCACCGCGAGCCACAGCTCCACGCCGCCCTCCACGAGCACCCGGCCGTCGGCGTCGGCGAGCGCCTCCGCGAGCTCGACCGGCAGCGACTCGGTCACGATCAACGAGGCCGACTACATCGGCAAGCCGTACCGGCAGGTCGTGGACAACCTCACCACCCTCGGCCTCGACCCGACCGCCCAGAAGGGCGATGCGGCGCCCACCGACGGCGACGTCGGCAACGTGTACGAGCTGAGCAAGTCCGGGACGGTCCAGAAGGGCTCGTCCATCACGGTGACGTACTACGGCGACACCGCGACCGCGCAGGCGCCCTCGTCCGCGCCCGTGCTCTCCGACCCCGCGCAGCAGCCGGTCCCCGCCAACAGCACGATCACGGTCACCTGGCCGGTCTACAACGCCTGCCCGGCGGGCCAGACGCGGTCCGGCTACACGGTGTCGGTGAGCGGCGCCGGATCGGGCAACGGCGAGACCCCGCAGGGCCGCATCGCGTCCGAGATCACGATCCCGACCGGTGCGCCCGGCAGCGGGCCGATCAAGGTCAAGTACAAGGTCTTCTGCGGCTCGAAGGACTCCGCCTACTCGCCGACGCTCAGCGTGAACGTGGAGCAGCCCGCGAGCACGCCGACGCCCGCGCCGACCACCTCCCCCACCTCGACGACCGGCATCTCGATCGGATGAGCATGAGCGATCTCGGGAGCGCGCCCGCGGGCCGGGTCGCATCACTCGAATCGGGCGAGCGGCTGCTCGCCGGGCGCTACCGCGTCGAGCAGCTGATCGGCCGTGGCGGCATGGCCGAGGTGCACCTCGGCATGGACCAGCGGCTCGGCCGCCGGGTCGCGATCAAGCTGCTCCGCTCGTCGCTCGCGAACGACCCCGTGTTCCGGATGCGCTTCCGCCAGGAGGCGCAGGCCGCCGCGCGCATGACGCATCCGACGATCGTGCGCGTCTTCGACGCGGGCGAGGAGACGGTGCTCGAGTCCGGCGGCGGCGAGGCGCAGCTGCCGTTCATCGTGATGGAGTTCGTCGACGGCAAGCTGCTGAAGGACCTCATCAAAGTCGGCCCCATGACGGCCGCCGAGGCCGGGCACATCGTCTCCGGGATCCTCACCGCGCTCGAGTACTCCCACGAGGCCGGCGTCGTGCACCGCGACATCAAGCCGGCGAACGTGATGGTGACCCGCACCGGCCAGGTCAAGGTGATGGACTTCGGGATCGCGCGCGCGATCAGCGACTCGTCCGCGACCGTCGCCCAGACCACGGCGATCCTCGGCACCGCCCAGTACTTCTCCCCTGAGCAGGCGAAGGGGGAGACGGTCGACACCCGCAGCGACCTCTACTCCACGGGCATCGTGCTCTACGAGATGCTCACCGGCGTCCCGCCGTTCAAGGGCGACAGCCCCATCGCCGTGGCGTACCAGCACGTCAGCGAGCCGCCCGTGCCGCCCTCGCAGCTGAACCCGCGCGTCACGGAGAGCATGGACGCCGTCGTGCTCCGCGCGCTCGAGAAGGACAAGAACCTCCGCTACCAGTCGGCGGAGGAGTTCCGCGCGGACGTCGAGGCCGTCGTCGCGGGCCGCACCCCCACCGCGCGGCTGCCCGTGATCCGTCCCGAGACGGACCTCTTCGGCGGTGCCGAGGAGACGCCGGAGGCCGCGGTGCGGCAGCTGGCCTTCGACGACTACTCACACGTGCCGACGTCCAACCGGCCGCCGATCGCCTGGATCTGGGCCGGCGTGCTCTGCGTCGCCGTGGTCGTCCTGGCGGTCGCCCTCTGGGTGATCAGTCTCACCACCGGCGGGTTCGGCGCCGACCGACGCACGGTCCCGGCCGGCCTGTCCGGATCCACGGAGACGAGCGCCGTCAGCGCCCTCGACAAGCTGGACCTGCATCCGCTTGTGCACCACGTCTCGGACGAGACCGTCCCCTCAGGCGAGGTCATCCGCACGAGCCCGACGGGCGGCATCACCGTGCAGCAGAACACGACCGTCGAGGTGTGGGTCTCGACGGGGGTGCCGAAGGTGAGCGTGCCGACCCTGAAGAACCTGTCCCTGGACGCGGCGCAGAAGGCCGTCACCGCGGCTGGGCTGGTGAACGGGTCGATCACGAGCGAGCACTCGCCGAGCGTCCCGAAGGACGTGGTGATGAGCGCCGACCCCGCCGACGGCGCATCCGTCCCGAAGGGGACGAGCGTCGACCTCACGATCTCCGACGGCGAGGTGCAGCTCGGCAGCGAGATCGGCAAGCCCAAGAACGAGGCCGCTGCGGACCTCAGCGACCTCGGACTCACCCCCGACATCGTCGGCATCGGCGGCTGCGGGCCCGCCTCCGACGTGATCATCGGACAGCAGCAGGCGGCCGGCGCGGTGCCTCAGGGCTCGACGGTGACGCTCAACTTCTGCGACGGGTCGTGAGCCGCGGGTCGAGCCCCTCCGCACGCTCGACCGCATCCGGGTCGCCGACGGCCGCGAGCCAGTTGGCGAGCAGCCGGTGGCCGCCCTCGGTCATCACCGACTCCGGGTGGAACTGCACGCCGTAGACCGGGGCGGAGCGGTGCTGGAGGCCCATGATGACGCCGCCCTCGGTGCGGGCGGTCACCTCCAGCTCGACCGGGACGGTGCCGTCGACGACGGCCAGCGAGTGGTACCGCGTCGCCGTGAAGGGCTGGGGAACGCCCGCGAAGAGGGCGCTGCCGTCGTGCACGACCCGGCTGGTCTTGCCGTGCATGAGCTCCTCGGCGTTCGTCACGACGCCACCGAACGCCTCCGCGATCGCCTGGTGGCCGAGGCAGACACCGAGAAGCGGCAGCCCCGCCTCCACCGCGGCGTGCACGACGGGCACGGAGACGCCGGCGTCCGCGGGCTTGCCGGGGCCGGGGGAGACGAGCACGCCGTCGTAGCCGCTGAGGACCTCGACGAGACGGTTGCGGTCGGGCACGTCGTTGCGCACCACATCGGTGTCGGCGCCGAGCTGCCGCAGGTACCCGTTCAGCGTGTACACGAAGCTGTCGTAGTTGTCGATCACGAGGACCCGGGTCATCCGCGACATCCTACCGAGCACCCCCGGAGCGCCCGTTGGCCCGTTGCTACACTCCCCGTCATGGCCCGCTCATCGAGGACGAACACGCCCGCGAGGCGGGACGAGCGCCGGTTCGCCGGCGAGGACGCGCCGAACCCGGTCTGGTTCAAGCCGATCATGTTCGGCTTCATGCTCATCGGCCTCGCCTGGATCGTCGTCTTCTACATCTCGAGCGCCCAGTTCCCGATCAGCGGGATCGGCAGCTGGAACATCCTCATCGGCTTCGGCATCGCGTTCGTGGGGTTCCTCATGACGCTCTGGTGGCGCTGACCCCCACCGACCGCCTCCGGTGAGCACGAACGCACGCTTCCGGGGTGCCGGAACGCGCGTTCCTGCTCCGTGAACACGTCCGAGGCGGCCGACGGCGTGCTCTCCTGGTACTCGGTCATCCACACGCCTGTGGAGGCGCTGGCCGGGATCCTCGCCGAGTTCGCCCGGGCGCTCCGGCCGGGGGGCATGGTGCTGCTGGCCTTCCAAGCCGGATCCGGCCCACGCCGGATCGTGGGTGGCTACGGGACGGACGCCGAGGTGGACGCCGTCCTGCACGACCCCGCCGACGTGGCGGAACGCCTGGCCGCCGCGGGCTTCGTCGTGGACGCCGTGCTGGTGCGCGCCCCGGTCCGTGAGCGGCACGACCAGGGCTTCGTCCTCGCCACCCGCAGCGCGTCCGCCTGAACCGCAGCGGTCCGACGCGCATCCGCCCCTCGAACGGGGGTCGAATACCAGCCCTGTGATTCCGTCCACACTGTGGGCACCCCTGTGGATAACTTCGTGGACTGGTTGGGGAGGAGCGTGGAGAGCGCCGGTCAGGCGGCCCCGGCCAGCACCACCGCCGGGGCGACGGCGAGCACCACGAGCGCGAGGCCGATGCCCCCGCACGCGGCCAGGGCGCGCGTGCGCCGGCGCGGTCCGCGGTTGGCGGCGAAGGCCCATCCGGTGAGGGCGCCCACGAGGAGTCCGCCCACGTGCGCCTGCCACGCGATGCCCGGCACGATGAACGCGAGCGCGAAGTTCACGACGATCAGCACGACGAGGTAGCGGATGTCGATCCCGAGCCGGCGCTGGATGACGGCGGAGGCGCCGAGGATCCCGAACACGGCGCCCGAGGCCCCGTACACCCCCGTCGCCGCGCCGATCAGGCCGAACAGCGCCGCATAGAGGACCGCGACCGACCCACCGAGGCCGGCCAGCACGTACAGGGCGACGAGGCGCCCGGCGCCGATGAGGTGCTCGAGCGGCCGCCCGAAGAGGTAGACCGCGTACATGTTGAAGGCGATGTGGGTGATGCCGATGACCCCGGCCCCCGGCCCGATCGGCGCGTGCAGCAGCACGGAGGTGAGCATCCGCCACGGCTCGAACGGCGCACCGGTCACGGGCAGGGAGTAGACCGGGGCGTAGGTGAATGCCGCGAGGATCGGCTGCACGGCCAGCAGCTCGATGACGTAGCAGGCGATCGTGACGGCGACGATCCAGCCGGTCGCGGTGTGCGGCCGGTACCGGCCCGACCGTCGCCATGCGCGCCGGGCGTCGGCGCGCAGTCCGCTCATCTCTCCTCGACGTCGACGCTCGTCAGCACCTGCGGCTCGACCGGACGGTCTCCGCGGTCCGTGGGCACCGAGCCCAGCTTGTCGACCACCGCGCGGCTCTCGTCGTCGGCCACCTCGCCGAAGATGGTGTGCGCGCCCTGCAGCCAGGTGGTCGGCGCGGTCGTGATGAAGAACTGCGAACCGTTCGTGCCGTGGCCGCCGCGCTTGCCGGCGTTCGCCATGGCGAGCACGTACGGCTTCGTGAAGTCGAGGTCGGGGCTGATCTCGTCGTCGAACTCGTAGCCGGGGCCGCCCGTGCCGGTACCGATCGGGTCGCCGCCCTGGATCATGAAGTTCGGGATGATGCGGTGGAACACCACGTCCTTGTAGAGCGGTTCGGTCCGCTCCTCCCCGGTGCGCGGGTCCCGCCACGGCTGCGTGCCGGTGGCGAGGCCGATGAAGTTGCGGACGGTCTTCGGCGCGTGGAGGCCGAAGAGGTTCACACGGATGTCGCCCTGCGTGGTGTGGAGCGTCGCTACGGCGGTGGCGTTCGTCATGCCGCCAGTCTCCCATCCGGCCCTCGCTCCCCCGGCAGCCCTGATCGGAAGCCCGTCCGGAACTTTCAGGTGCCGCGCAGCGGCCCGGATGCCAGGATGGGTGCGATCGACCGCTACGCCGTGCCCACGGCACCGATGAGGAAGCAGGAGAGTCATGGCCTCGCGCGAGAAGCAGAAGCGGAAGCAGCTGAAGCAGCTCAGGCAGGACGCCCAGCAGCTCTGGGCGGACCAGCAGCAGCTCTGGACCGACCAGCAGCGCCTCCTCAACCGTGCGAACGACGTCGCCCGCATCGCCTGGCCGCACGCGGCCGAGTTCGCCAAGACGAAGGTCGGCCCCACCGCGACGACCCTCTTCGAGGAGCGGGTGAGGCCCGCGGTCGGGCGGGGCGCCACGGTCGGCGCGGCCGCCGGCAAGGCCGCCGCATCGACCGCGAAGGACGCGCTCGTCGGCACGGTCGTGCCCGCCCTGAGCAGCGCGGCCGCGGCCGCCCTCACCCTCGCCGGCGAGGCGACCGACCGGCTCGGCTTCACCGGTGACACGGCGCAGGACCTCGCGAAGTCGCTCGGCGGCGTGACGAAGGAGGGCCACAAGGCCGACCGCAAGGCGGCCCTGAATGTCGCGGCGGGCGCCGTGGCCGCGAAGGGCGCGTCGAAGGCCGCGAAGGCCAAGGTGAAGTCCGGCGGCGGCCTCGGCGTCGGCGGCACCATCGGCGTGCTCCTCGGCCTCGCCGCGCTGGCCGGCATCGCGTACGCGATCTGGCAGACGCTCCGCGCGGACGACGACCTGTGGGTCGCCGACGACGAGCCCGACACCGCCGCCCCGACCACCCCCACGACGCCCGCGGCCTGAGCCGCACGGATCGACGCCCGCGCCACGGATCGCCGTGGCGCGGGCGTTCTTCGTCGTTCCGTTGCGCCACCCGCCGCGAGGCTGCTCGGTGATCGGCGCGAGCCCCCGCGGGGCCGCACAATGGGTGCATGACGACTCTCTCGGGCCCGCACGCCGCCTCCGACGTCCCTGAGTCCGAGCAGGACCTCGCCGCCCGATCGACTGCGCTCGTGCGGTCGTGGCTGACGACCGCCGCGGCCGCGAAGCCCGACGCGTCGGCGGCGCGACTCGCCGGCGTGCTCCGGGACCCGAAGGGGCTCGCCTTCACCGTCGGCTTCGTCGACGGCGTCGTGCGCCCCGAGGACCTCCGCGCGGCCGCGAAGCGCCTGGCGGCGATCGCTCCGGACGTGCCCGCCTTCCTGCCGCTGCCGCTGAAGCTCGCGGTCCGGGTCGGCGGTCTGCTCGCGCCCGTGCTCCCCGGCATCGTCGTGCCCGCGGCGCGTACCGCGCTGCGGGGGATGGTGTCGCACCTCATCATCGACGCGACACCGAAGCGGCTGGGTCCGGCCATCGCGCGCATCCGCTCACGCGGCGTCCGCCTGAACCTCAACCTGCTCGGGGAGGCGGTGCTCGGCTCGAAGGAGGCCGATCGCCGGCTCGCCGGCACGACGGCGCTCGTGCAGCGGCCCGACGTCGACTACGTGTCGATCAAGGTGTCCGCCGCCGTCACCCCGCACAGCCCCTGGGCCTTCGACGCGGCCGTGGCGGACATCGTCGACCGGCTCCGCCCGCTGTACCAGGAGGCGAGGCGGCGGGGCACGTTCATCAACCTCGACATGGAGGAGTACAAGGACCTCGACCTCACGATCGCGGTCTTCCAGCAGCTGCTCGACGAGCCCGAGCTCCTCGGCTACTCGGCCGGGATCGTGCTGCAGGCCTACCTGCCGGACGCGCTCGGCGCGATGATCCGGCTGCAGGAGTGGTCCGCGGCCCGCCGCGCTCGCGGCGGCGCACCGATCAAGGTGCGCCTCGTCAAGGGCGCGAACCTCCCGATGGAGCGCGTGGAGGCCTCCCTGCACGACTGGCCGCTCGCCACCTGGCACACGAAGGCCGAGACCGACGCCAACTACAAGCAGGTGCTGAACTGGGCGCTGACGCCCGAGCGCATCGACGCCGTGAAGCTCGGGATCGCCGGCCACAACCTCTTCGACGTCGCGCACGCGTGGCTGCTCGCCGGCGACCGCGGCGTCCGCGACGGCATCGACTTCGAGATGCTGCTCGGCATGGCGACCGGGCAGGCCGAGGCGGTGCGCCGCGACGTCGGCGGCCTCCTTGTCTACACGCCCGTCGTGCACCCGCGCGAGTTCGACGTCGCGATCGCCTACCTCATCCGGCGGCTGGAGGAGGGGGCGAGCGACGAGAACTTCATGTCGTCGGTGTTCGACCTCGCCACCCGTGAGGACCTGTTCGAGCGGGAGCGCCAGCGCTTCCTCACCTCGCTCGCGCTCCTCGACGACGAGGTGCCGCCGCCGCACCGTGTCCCGCGGGACGACCGGCCGCATCCGGTCGACGCACCGTTCGCGAACGCCGTCGACACCGACCCCGCCGTCGCGGAGCACCGCGCCTGGGCGAAGGGCATCCACGGCCGGGCGGCGGGCTCCCGGCTCGGCGCCGACACCCACGCCCGCGCCACCGTGACGGATGCGGAGCGGCTCGACGCGCTGCTCGAATCGGCCCGGGACGCAGGCGCCGCCTGGGGCGGCCGCCCGGCGGCCGAGCGCGCCGCCGTGCTGCAGAGGGCCGGCGACCTGCTCGCGGAGCGGCGGGGCGAGCTCATCGAGGTCATGATGAGCGAGGCGGGCAAGACCATCGATCAGGCCGACCCCGAGGTGAGCGAGGCGACCGACTTCGCCCGCTACTACGCGGCGAACGCGCTCGAGCTCGATGCCGTCGACGGCGCCCGCTTCACGCCCGCCCGGCTCACCGTGGTCGCGCCGCCCTGGAACTTCCCCGTCGCCATCCCGGCGGGCGGCGTCCTCGCGGCCCTCGCCGCCGGTAGCGCCGTCGTGCTGAAGCCGGCCGGGCCGGCCAGCCGGTGCGGTGCCGTCCTCGCCGAGGCGCTGTGGGCCGCAGGCGTGCCCGAGGACGTGCTGACGCTCGTCCAGGTCGACGAGGGAACGCTCGGGCAGCGGCTCATCGCCGACCCCCGGGTCGACCGCGTCTTCCTCACCGGCGCGTGGGAGACCGCGCAGCTCTTCCGCTCCTTCCGGGCCGACCTCCCGCTGCTCGCCGAGACGAGCGGCAAGAACGCGATGGTGATCACCCCGTCCGCCGACCTCGACCTCGCGGTGAAGGACCTCGTGCACAGCGCCTTCGGCCACGCGGGGCAGAAGTGCAGCGCGGCGAGCCTCGCCATCCTCGTCGGCCCGGTGGCGACGTCGAAGCGCTTCCTCGGCCAGCTCGTCGACGCGGTGGGCTCGCTCACCGTCGGCCCGGCCTGGGAGCCGACGACGCAGATGGGCCCGGTGATCGAGCCCGCGGCCGGCAAGCTCCTCGAGGGGCTCACCGCCCTCGGCCCGGGCGAGCGGTGGCTCCTCCAGCCGAAGCGGCTCGACGACGAGGGCCGGCTGTGGTCGCCCGGCATCCGCACGGGCGTCCGACCGGGCTCGCCCTTCCACCTCACCGAGTACTTCGGGCCGGTGCTCGGCCTCATGTCCGCGGACACCCTGGAGGAGGCGATCGAGCTGCAGAACGCGGTCGCCTTCGGCCTCACCGCCGGCCTCCAGTCCCTCGAGCCGGCGGAGATCGGCACCTGGCTCGAGGCCGTCCAGGCCGGCAACTGCTACGTGAACCGCGGCACCACCGGCGCGATCGTGGGGCGGCAGCCGTTCGGCGGCTGGAAGCGCTCCTCGGTCGGCGCCGGCACGAAGGCGGGCGGCCCCAACTACCTCATCGGCCTCGGCTCGTGGACGCCGGACGGGGTCGCGGACGCACCCGAGGTGACCCTCGCCGGGCCGGTGAAGCGGATCGTGAAGGCCGCAGACGACGCGTTCGTCACCGCGGGCGCGCGCTCCGACGAGCAGGCCTGGCGTCGCGAGTTCGGCGTCGCGCGGGAGCTCCAGGCGCTGTACGCGGAGCGGAACCTGCTGCGGTACCGTCCGGTGCCGGTGACGATCCGCGTGGAGGCGGACGCCGAGCAGCGCGACGTGCTGCGGGTGCTCGCCGCGGGCACGCGCTCAGGGGCGCGCCTGACGGTCTCCAGCGCGACCGCGCTGCCGGCGGCCGTGACGGCGCTGCTCGACGGCCTGCACGTCGCCCACCGCGTGGAGCAGGCGCCGGTGCTGACGGGCCGGGTACGGCTCGTGGGCGGAAGCGCATCGGCGCTGCTCGCGGCGGCGGACGGCGACCCGGACCTGGCGATCTGGGCCGACCCGGTGACGACCGCCGGTCGGCTCGAGCTGCTGCCGTTCCTGCACGAGCAGTCCATCAGCATCACCGCCCACCGCTTCGGCACCCCCAACCACCTCACGGACGCGATCGTCTGAGCGCGCTCGGAACGGCGGATGCTCCTGCGGGAGCGTCACCGTTCCGCTGTCAGGGGCGACGATCGCGGGGCCGACGGAGCAGCAGACCGATCGCGAGGGCGCCGAGCACGACCGCCAAGCCGGCGAGCCCGGCCGCCGCGAGCGGCGATGAGACGAGGGTGCGCTGCGCCGTCGGCTGGGGGACGTCCGCGGCGCGCTGGGCCACCGTCGGAGCGACGGACGGGATCGCGCCCGGCTGCGCCTCCTGCGCCGGCGGCGGGGCCGCGGGCGCGGCGGGCGGGCTCCAGACGACGGGTTCCACCGCGGTCGCGGTGCTCCTGCCGCTGTCCGTGACGGTGGTGACCGTCGCCGCGTAGAGGCGCCCGGCGGTCAGCCCGGTGACGGTGACGGAGGCGCCGTCGACGAGGCGCGACCAGGAGCCCCCCTCGGTCCCGGTCAGCGCCACCAGGTAGCGCGTCCCCGCCGGAACGCCCGAGGGCCGCGTCCACGACACGACGAGGCCCGCCGCCGACGAGCGCATCCGCGCCCCGGTCACGGGCGGCACCGCTGCCGGCATGGTCACGCGCACGGTGGCGGCGGGCGCGTCACCGACGTCGCCGTGCGCGGTCACGGTGATGAGCACGACCGCTCCCGCGGGCATGCGCGGGAACGAGGCCGAGGTGGCCGCGGTGTCGATGCGGCTCGTCCTCCCCCCGCCTGCGGCGACAGCCGTGTACGACGTGTCGCCGCTCTGCGCGCTCCAGCGCACGTCGATCGCGCCCATCGAGTCCACGCGGGCCTGCAGGTCACCCACCGGTGCCGGCGGCACGACGCTCGGTGTGGGGGTCGGCAGCACCGGCAGCGGGAGCCCCGTGGCGCTCGGCGACGGGCTCG
>JBQCCU010000175.1:0-2576 GCA_051961935.1 Amnibacterium sp.
CGATCGCCGCCGCGGTCGCCCGCTCGCCCGCCGGGTCCGCGGCGACCTGCTGCGCCATCGGCGCGACGAGCACCGGGGCCGCCACGGGCGTGCCGAGCACCGTCGTCGCGGTGTCGATCCGCTCGGTGTCGCGCAGCACGCGCGGCCGGTGCAGGAACGCCGACCAGGCGCCGGTCGAGCGCGCGGCGACCTCGGGTCCGCCGGCGGTCGCACGGAAGTAGTCGTACACGTGCGGGGCGAGCCGGGCGGCGGCCTCGGCCTCGAGCGAATCGACGTCCACCCCGCGATTCTGCCGGGTCGACGGCTCGTCACATCCGTCACATCCCTCCCGCTCGGGGTCATCCGTCGACGGCCGCCACGCGACGCGCCGAAACACGTGCGACACGCTGCGGGCGGGTTCCTATGAGCGGGTTAGGCTCGTCGCCAAGCAACCGGACCGGGGGAGAGACGCTCGATGGCTCGAATGGGCGAAAGCGCCGATCTGCTGAAATGCTCCTTCTGCGGCAAGAGCCAGAAGCAGGTGCAGCAGCTGATCGCCGGACCCGGTGTGTACATCTGCGACGAGTGCGTCGAGCTCTGCAACGAGATCATCGAGGAGCGCCTCGCCGAGGCGGCCGACGAGAGCCCCAGCGACTTCGACCTGCCGAAGCCGAAGGAGATCTACGCGTTCCTCGAGGAGTACGTGATCGGCCAGGAGGCCGCCAAGCGTGCGCTCTCCGTCGCGGTCTACAACCACTACAAGCGCGTCCGCGCGAAGGGCGGCCTCGCGCCGGCCGAGGCGATCAAGGACGACGTCGAGATCGCGAAGTCGAACATCCTGCTGATCGGCCCCACCGGCTGCGGCAAGACCTACCTCGCGCAGACGCTCGCGAAGCGGCTGAACGTGCCGTTCGCGGTCGCGGACGCCACCGCGCTGACGGAGGCGGGCTACGTCGGCGAGGACGTCGAGAACATCCTGCTGAAGCTCATCCAGGCCGCGGACTACGACGTGAAGCGGGCCGAGACGGGCATCATCTACATCGACGAGGTCGACAAGATCGCCCGCAAGGCGGAGAACCCGTCGATCACGCGGGACGTCTCCGGCGAGGGGGTGCAGCAGGCGCTGCTGAAGATCCTCGAGGGCACGACCGCGAGCGTCCCCCCGCAGGGCGGCCGCAAGCACCCGCACCAGGAGTTCATCCAGATCGACACGACGAACGTGCTGTTCATCGTGGCGGGCGCCTTCGCGGGCCTCGAGCAGATCATCTCGCAGCGGATCGGCAAGAAGGGCATCGGCTTCGGCGCCCAGCTGCACTCGAAGCTCGACGAGAAGACCCTCTTCGGCGAGGTGCTCCCGGAGGACCTGCACAAGTTCGGGCTCATCCCCGAGTTCATCGGCCGCCTCCCCGTCGTCACGACGGTGCTGCCGCTCGACCGCGACGCGCTGATGGAGATCCTCACCGAGCCGAAGAACGCGCTGGTGAAGCAGTACCAGCGCATGTTCGAGCTCGACGGCGTGGACCTCGAGTTCGACCGCGGCGCCCTCGAGGCGATCGCGGACCTCGCCGTGCTGCGCCAGACCGGCGCGCGTGGCCTCCGGGCGATCCTGGAGGAGGTGCTCGGGCCGGTGATGTTCGAGGTGCCGTCCTCGAACGAGGTCGCCCGCGTGGTCATCACCCGCGACGCCGTGGAGAAGAACGCGGCGCCGACGATCGTGCCGCGCAAGCGAATCCGCCAGGAGAAGTCGGCCTGACCCGCAGCGCACACTTGCCACTTTGCGCCCTCATCCGCACCGTTCGAGGTCGGAAAGTGGCAGGTTCGCGGTGAGGGGCGTCGCGATCGACGTCGCCCTCGTCGAGGCCCTCGTCGCCGAGTGCTTCCCCGCGTGGGCGCACCTGCCCGTCCGGCCGGTGCGGCCCGGCGGGCACGACAACCGGACCTTCCGGCTCGGCGACGCGCTCGCCGTGCGCCTGCCGAGTGCCGAGGGCTACGTCGCGGCGGTGGAGAAGGAGCAGCGGTGGCTGCCCCGCCTCGCGCCGGCGCTGCCACTGCCGATCCCGGAGCCCGTCGCGCACGGGAGCCCGGCCGCCGGCTATCCGTGGCGATGGTCCGTCAACCGGTGGCTGGCGGGGGAACCGGCGACCAGCGCGCCCGTTCCCGACCCGGCGTCCTTCGCGCGCGACGTGGCCGTGTTCCTCGCCGCGCTGCGGGCGGCGCCGGCCGACGACGGCCCGGCGGCCGGTCCGCACAGCTTCTTCCGCGGCGGGGACCTCGCCGTCTACGCGGAGGAGACCGCCCGCGCCGTCGACGGCCTGGCGGACCGCGAGCAGGCCGCGTGGGCGTGGCGGGTGCTCGACCGCGCGCTGGCGAGCCGCTGGACCGCCCCGCCCGTCTGGGTGCACGGCGACGTCGCCGTCGGCAACCTCCTGGTCGACCGCGGCCCCCACGCCCCGGTGAACGACGTCGGCTCGAGCGCCGTGGGCGACCCCGCCTGCGACCTCGTGCTCGCCTGGACCTGGTGCGACGCGGCCACCGCCCGCGCCTTCCGGGAGGCGGTCGACCTCGACCCCGCGACCTGGGACCGCGCCGCCGGGTGG
>JBQCCU010000176.1:0-8571 GCA_051961935.1 Amnibacterium sp.
CTCGCGGCGCGCGGCGAGCACGCTGCGCAGCGTGGTGGTGGCCGCCCGCTGCTCGGGCGTCGTCACCCGGGAGGCGAGGCGCGAGATGCTGCCGAGCACGTCGATGGAGGGGAAGTGCCCGGCGGTAGCGAGCCTCCGGTCGAGCACCACGTGGCCGTCGAGGATCGAGCGGACGGTGTCGGCGATCGGCTCGTTGTGGTCGTCGCCGTCGACGAGCACGGTGTAGACCCCGGTGATCGATCCGCTGGGGCCGGTCCCGGCGCGCTCGAGGAGGCGGGCCAGCAGCCCGAACACGCTCGGCGGGTAGCCGCGCGTGGCGGGCGGCTCCCCCGCGGAGAGCCCGATCTCGCGCTGCGCCATCGCGACGCGGGTGAGCGAGTCCATCATCAGCATCACGTGGGTGCCCTCGTCGCGGAACGCCTCGGCGATGCGGGTGGCCGTGAACGCGGCCCGTGCCCGGGTGAGGGCGGGCTGGTCGGCGGTCGAGACCACGACGACGCTGCGGGCGAGGCCGGCGGGGCCGAGGTCGTCCTCGAGGAACTCGCGCACCTCGCGGCCGCGCTCGCCGATGAGCGCGATGACGGTCACGGCGGCGTCGCTGCCGCGGGCGATCATCGACAGCAGCGAGGACTTGCCGACGCCGGAGCCGGCGAACAGCCCGATGCGCTGCCCGCGGCCGACGGTGGTGAGCGTGTCGAGCGCGCGCACGCCGAGGTGCAGCGGCACCGTGATGCGGGCGCGGTCGAGGGCCGAGGGCGGCTCGGCGTCCACCGGCACCCGTGCGGCGACCCGCAGCGGCCCGCGGCCGTCGATGGGCCGTCCGGTCGCGTCGAGGACCCGTCCGAGCAGGCCGTGACCTGTGGGCACGGTGAGCCGGCGTCCGGTCGCGCGGACGGGTGCGCCCGCGCGGATGCCGTCGATGCGGTCGATCGGCATGAGGGTCAGCTCGTCGCCGCTCACGGCCACGACCTCGGCGCGGGCGGCGTCCTCCCCGACCAGCAGCAGGTCGCCCATCGCCGCCGGCACGCCGCGCACGCGGAGGCCGAGCCCGGCGATCCCGGCGACCGCGCCGATGCGCTCGGGGCGAGCCGCGGTCAGCAGCGCGTCGAGCCCGGGTGGCCGGTAGGGGGCGGTCGCGGTGCTCATGCATCCTCCCCCGTGACGGCCGCGCGGACGCGGTTCAGCGCACTCCCGATGCGGGCGTCGACGCGCCCGTCGGCGAGGTCGGCGACGGCGTCGCCGCGGTCGAGCATCGGGTCGGCGGCGAAGCGGAGCGCGGGGTGCTCGTCCGCGATCCCCGCGACCAGCGGGAGGTCGTCTGGATGCATCCGCACCGCGAGCACGCGCGTCTCCTCGGCGGCGGCGAGCGCCCGGCGGACGGCCGCGACCGCGGAGGAGGGCCGGTCCTGCAGCTCCCGGCCCAGCACGAGCTCGGCGATGTCGACGGCGGCGGCGAGCACCGCCTCGTCGGCGACGGCCGCCACGGCGGCCTGCTGCGCGGCGAGCCGGGCTGCGGCCGCCTCGAGCGCGGCGGCGGCGCTGCGGAGTCGCACGATCTCGCCGGCGAGCAGGTGGTCCGCCTCGGTGCGCTGGGCGGCGCGCTCGCGCTCGAGCACGGCGGCGGCCTCGCGGCGCCCGGCCGCGTAGCCGGCGGCGTGCCCCTGCACGCGGGCGCGCTCGGCGATCTCGCCGGTGGCGGGGGTCGCGAGCTCGGGGAAGACGAGGGGGGCGAAGGACGCGCTAGTCGACATACTCCTCCTCCGGTTCCTCGACCGCGGCGGCGGGCTCGGCGCCGTCGGCGGGCTTCAGCTCGAGCGGCGTGGTGCCGGCCATCTCGCGCAGGGCACGGACGATGGCGTAGCGCGCCTCGTCGACGCGGCTGCGCGGCACGCGGCCGAGCTCGGCGGCCTCCTCGGCGAGCGTCTCGCGGTTGCGCTCCGACATGTTCGCCTTGACGGCGTCGACGATCTCGGCGGGCGCCCCCTTGAGGGCGAGGGCGACCTGGCCGAGGTCGATGCCGCGCAGCACCTGCTGCAGGTCGCGGTCCTGCAGCCGGGGCAGGTCCTCGAACGCAAGCATCCGCGCGCGGACCTCGTCCGCGAGGTACGCGACGCGCTCCTGGAGGGCGGCGAGCAGCTCGCCCTCGGCCGCGGGCTCGGCGTGGTTCATGATGTCGACGAGCGGCTGCACGTGCAGCGAGGGCCCGTCGCCGCCGGGCTCGACCGGGGCGTAGCGCGACGCCGACGCCCGCAGCTGGCGGCGGAGCGCGTCGGCGACGATGCCGCCGGCCTCCGGCGCGGGGCTGCCCATCGTCGCGATCGCCGCGGCGACGTCGATGCGGCGGGTCGGCTCGAGCGCCATGAGGATCTTCGCCGCCTGGTCCGGCCCGAGCTGGACCAGCACGAACCCGACCGTCTCGGGGGTGTCCGCCGCGAGCTGCTTCACGACCTCGGGCGCCTCGAGCTGCTCGAGGAACGCGTACGAGGCGCTCGCCTCGGGGGTCTCGATGCGCTCGAGCAGGCCGGCCGCCTGGTCGGGCTCGAAGGAGGCCTGGATGAGGTCCGCGGCGATGTCCTTCCCGCTGCGGACCCCGAGCGCCTCCGGGCGCACCACGGTCTGCTCGTGGAACTCGCGGATCGCGGCCTCGGCGTCGCGGCCGGCCGGTTCGCGCATCCGGGCCATCTCGGCCGTGATCTCCTCGGCCTCGGCCGGGTCGAAGTTGCGCAGCACCGCGGCGGCGCGCTCCGTGTTCATGTTCATGAGCACGAGCGCGGCCTTCTGGACGCCGGAGAGGCTGCGGACCGCGACGGGGGCGAGGTCGCTGCCGATGCCCGTCACGAGCCCTCAGCCATCAGCGCCCGCAGGTACTCGGCGGTGCGGTCGGGCGCGGCCTCGGCGAGCGCGTCGACGTCGGCCTGGAGGCGCTCGAACGGCGACAGGTGGTCGTTCGAGGCGCGCGGCACCGGCACCGCCTGCGGCATCACCACGGTCGGCGCGGGAACGGTCGGGAGGCCCGCCATGGGGGTCGAGGCGCCGAGCCGCTGCGCGGGCGCCGCACCGGCGAGGGCCGGCTCGCCCAGGAGCCCGGGCGGCACGACGGCGAGCTCGCCGCCGTCGACGGCGTCCCGCTCCGGCTTGGCGAAGAGCTTCCGGAGCAGGAGCACGGCGAGCACGAAGCCGACGAGGCCGCCGACGACCCAGATGGCCGCCGCGATGATGCGCGACATCTGGTCGGACGACTGGGCGGCCTGCTGCTGCGCGAGCGCCGCCTTCGCGGCGGCGGCGGCCGCGTTCGAGAACGGCGCGGCCGCGACGGTGACCGTGTCGCCGCGCTTCGTGTTCACGCCCGCCGCCGCGGCGACGAGGCTCTGGATGGTGCTGGTCGGCACGGCGGCGGCCTTGGTCGCGTTCACGGCGACGGCGATCGACTGGGACGTCAGGGTGCCCGGCGTGATCGTCTGCGTCGTGGTCGTCTCGTTGATGGCGTTGTTCTTCACGCCCTGGTCCGAGGTGTAGGTGCCCGCCCCGCTGCCGCTCGTCGTGCTCGTGGACGTGGTGTCGGTGCCGAGCACGCCCGCGGCGCCGCTCGCGCCGGTGCCCTTGTAGGTGGAGGTGTTCGAGCTCTGCGACAGCACGGGTGCGCCGGCCGGCGTGGAGTACGTCTTGCTCGTGGTCGTGCCGGAGGACTGGCTCACCACGGCGGACACGGTGACCGTCGAGTTGCCGGGGCCGAGGAGGGAGTCCAGCACCGCCTGCACCTTCTGCCGGGTGCTGTCCTCGTAGCTCGTCGCCTGCTCCGAGGCGCTGCCGGACGGGGAGCCGCCGACGGCGGAGAGGGTCTCGCCCTTCTGGTCGACGACGGAGACGTTGGTGTCCTTGAGGCCCGGGTAGGCGGCGGCAGTGAGGTGCACGATCGCCTGCACCTGGTCCGGGGTGAGGGGGGTGGAGACGTTCACGAAGACGGACGCCGTCGGGTCCTGCTGCTTGTCGCTGAAGACCGTCTGCTGCGGGATCGCGAGCTGCACCGAGGCGCTCGTCACGCCGGCGATCGAGCCGATCGTCTTCGCGAGCTCGCCCTCGATGGCCCGCTTGTACGTGATGTTCTGCTGGAACTCGCTCGCGGTGACACCCATGTTGTCGAGCAGCGCGTAGCCGGTGGTGCTCGAGCTCGGCAGGCCGGCGGAGGCGGCGGCGAGACGCTCCGCGTCCACCCGGTCGGCCGGGACGAGGATCGTCGCACCGCCGTCGGAGAGCTGGTAGTCGACCTTGTCCTTGTTCAGCTGCGCCACGACGCCGCTCGCGTCCGACGCCGACAGGCCCGTGAACAGCGGGGAGTACGACGGCCGGCCCAGCCAGTTGGTGAGCGCGACGCCGCCGAGCACGAGGATCGCGACGCCGATGAGGGCGAGCGTGCGCTGGGCGACGGTGAACGCCCGCACCGTGTCGAGCAGGCGGGTGCCCGCCCCGTTGATGCGCTTCATCAGGCCTGCATGCTCATGATCTGGTTGAACGCGTCGATGCCCTTGTTGCGCACGGCCGAGACGAGCTCCATGGTCACCTGCGCGCGGGTCGCGGCGAGGGTGGCCTGGTGGATGTCGGTGAGGTCACCGCTCGTGACGGCCTTGATGGCGGCGGAGTCGGCGGTGTTCTGGAGGCCGGACAGGTCGTCGACGGCGTTCGCGAGCACGTTCCCGAAGCCGGCGCCGGACGGGCCGGACGGCGCCGTCGTGGCGGGCGTCGCGGTGAGGCCGCTGATGCCCGGCAGCGAGGTCACCGCGCCGATCGCGTTCGTCATGCGTTCCTCCCGATCTGGAGCGCGGCCTGGTAGGTGGTCCTCGCGCGGTCGACGACGTTGGCGTTCGCCTCGAAACCGCGCTGCGCCATGATCAGGTCGCTCATCTGCTCACCGAGGTCGATGTCGGGCATCCGCACGTAGCCCTCCTTGTTCGCCACCGGGTTCGTGGGGTCGTAGACGAGCTTCCCGACGGCGCTGCCGTGGGCGACGCCCGCGACGGTGACGCCGGTGTTCCCGGCCGACTCGTTCGCGACGAGGTACTCGGCCTGGAAGGCGTTCTGGCTCGGGTTCCGCGCGTCGTTGACGTTCGCGATGTTGTTGGAGATCGCGTTCAACCACGCCTGGTGCATGTTGAGGCCGGAGGCGGCGATGCCGATCGCGTCCATCAGGCGGTCTTCAGGGCGGTCGAGGTGGCGTCGAAGTCCATGTTCACGGCCTGGGCGGCGAACTGGTACATGAGCACGGTCTGCTCGTTGTTCAGCGTCTCGGAGTCGAGGGAGACGTTGTTGCCGTTCTGCACGCTCGGCGCGCCCGACTGCGTCGTCGTGGCGCCGGCGATGCCGCTGCCGGAGGCGACGGACTGCGCGAGGGCGTCCTCGAAGGACACGACCTTCGCCTTGTAGTTCGGCGTGTTGATGTTGGCGATGTTCTGGGCGATCGCCTGCTGGCGCAGGGCGAGCCCGTCGAGCGCGCTCGACAGCGCGTTCAGAGTCACCGATTGGAACACGGCGCATCCCACCTAGCGGGTGAAGGTTGCGGCGGCCGAATCCATGGCCTGCAGGGACCCGAGCGATCCATGCTCGGGGAGTTGACGCGACACTAAGCGGCGCGCTATGCGAATCCCGGGAGGCGCGATGCCCCCCGTTCGGGGATCCGTGTCCCCCGAGATGCTGGATCCGGGCGCGTCGCGACATCACGGGCGCGAAAAGACGCCCGGGATGTCGGATCGCGCCCGGATGCGCGGGGCGCGTCAGAGGGCGCGGTCGACGTAGACCGGCGGCGCCGTCGCGGCCCGGTAGGCCGGCCTGCGGACGGCCGCCATGCGGATGGCGACGCGCCCCTGCTCCTCGCGGAGGCGCGCGAGGAGGGCGCGCTGCCGTGAGAGCACGCGGGTCGCGCGCTCCACGTCGGTGGCCGTCATGGCGCCGGGCGGTGGCGGCGGCGTCCAGCCCTCGAGCCGGCCGAGGTCGCCCTGCTCGGCCGCGGCGACCCGGTCCTCGAGGTCGTCGAGCACCGGCGTCCAGTCGGGGAGGTCAGCCAACGGCGTCGCGGCGGAGCGCCGCCTGCTCCATCGAGACCTTGAGGGCGGCCTCGTGCCAGGCGGTGCGCAGCGGCTCGAGCAGCACGATGCACTCGCGCGTCTTGCCGATGTCCCGCTTGATGTTCGCGGTGATGAGGTTCTGGATGACGTAGCCGTACAGGGCGAGCAGGCCGGGGCCGCCGTCCCAGATCTCGGGCCGGAGCGACGTCATCAGCTCGGTGACGATCTCCTGCGCGTGCAGCAGGCACGGCGAGGCGCCGGTCCAGTCCTCCTGGCGCTGGGCCGTCTCCGCGCGCTGGAGGTCGAGCAGCAGCCGGTCGTACAGCATCGTGAGGATGCGGGCCGGGGAGGCGGACAGCACCGAGTCGCGGTTGTAGAGATTGCGCGCCGCGGCGTATTCGTTGGCCATGGGGGTCAGCCGTTCTTCGAGGTGGAGGAGGAGTAGCTCGGCAGCCCGGCGATCTGCGAGGTGAGGTAGTTCGCCTGCGAGCTCAGGCTGTTCAGCGCGAGCTCCATGGCGTTGAACTGCGCCTGGTACTGGCTCTGGATCGCGGCGAGCCGGGTGTCCCAGTCGCTGATCTGCTTGGTGAGGTCCGACTCCTGGCTCTGCTCCGAGGTGATCTTCTTCGGGAGCGTGCCGCTGAAGGGGTCGGATGCGGCCGAGGCCGCGGAGGCGACGCGGCCGACGATGGTCTGGAACATCGACGTGGTGCCGGCGGGATCGTTCGCCATCGCGGTCGTGAAGGCGCTCTGATCGAACGTGATCGTGCCGTCCTTCGTGAGCGTGATCCCGATCGAGGAGGGGCTCACGCCGTTCACCGAGTCGGTGGCCGCCGACAGCATCTGGTCGTTGAGCGCGCGGACCATCGTGTCGCCCGTGAACACCGAGCCGGTCGTCTGGGTGCTGCTCGTGCCGCCGGTCGTGCTCGAGCTCGTGCTGATGGCGGTGTCGGTGGCGATGGTCGAGAAGAAGGCGATGAGCTGGCCGGTGAGTGTCGAGGCGGTGGACGCGGCCTTGCTCGAGTCCGCGGCGACCGTGACGGTCGCCGGCGAGGTCGTGACGGCCGACACGGTGACGTTCACGCCGGTCATCAGCCCGGTGAAGGTGTTGGAGGAGGAGGTCACCGTCTGCTGCGCGGCGGTGCCGGCGTAGAGGGTGAGGCTCGCGTCCTGCGCGGTGGCGACGGTGGTCGTGGGGAGCGCGGTGCCCGTCGCGCTCGTGCCCTCGGCGACGGTGAAGGCGCCGGCGGCGCCGGTCGCGCTCGAGCGGAGCTGCAACCGGTACTGGGCGTTCCCGCTCGCATCCGTGCCCGCGGGCACCTTCGTGGCGGTGACGCCGGTGCCGCCCCCGTTGATCGCCGCGACGACGTCGTCGAGGTTCGAGGAGGCGGCCTGCACCGTGGTGGTCTTCGCGGTCGCGCCGCTGCCGGTCGTGATGGTGATGGACGGGGTCGCCGACGACGTGTCGGGCCAGGAGGTCATGGGGTCGGTGACCGACACCTGCGCCTGGGCCAGCTGCGTGACGGTGAAGCTGAGGCTGCCGGCCGTGGCGGTGGACGAGGAGGTCGCGGTGACGCCGGCGGTGTCGCTCGAGGCCGTGAAGGCGGCGAGGGCACCGGGCTTCGCGGCCGCGGACGCGGCAGTGGCGAGCGCGGCGAGCTGCGTGTTGACGGACTGCAGCGCGTTCCGGTAGGTGGAGACGTTCGAGAGCTGGCTCTTCAGCATGTTCTGCGGCATCTGCTCGATGGCCATCAGCTTCGTGATGATGCCGCTCGTGTCGAGGCCGCTCGACAGGCCGGAGAGGCCGAGCCCGGACAGCGAGGTGCTGCTGAGGCCGGAGCCCGTGCTGCTCGTCGTCATCGTGGGTCTCCTCCCGGATCAGGAATCAGGGACATCGGCCGAATGGCGCGGGAGCGAAGCCGCCCCCGCGCCATCCGGTGTCCGATGCGTCGGAATCAGCCGAGCAGCTTCAGCGCGAGCTGCGGAGCCTGGTTCGCCTGCGCGAGCATGGCGGTACCCGACTGCGCCAGGATGTTGGCGCGGCTGTAGTTGACCATCTCCGACGCCATGTCGACGTCGGTGATGCGGCTCTTCGCGGCGGTCAGGTTGGTGACCGACGTGGAGATGTTCGCGACGGCCGACGCGAAGCGGTTCTCGAGCGCGCCGATGTCCGAGCGGGCCTTCGACACGTTGTCGAGCTGCGCCTGGATGACGCCGATCGCCTGCTGCGCGTGGTCAGCGGTGTCGAACTGGATGCCGGTCGTGGCCGTGCCCGGCGTCTCGGTCGAGGTCCCCGTGGCGAACACCGTCGAGAAGTTCGACATGGTGGCGACGCCACCGTCGTTCGCCGTGACGGCGAAGCCGTTGGTGTTGCCGTTGGCGTCCTTGGTGACCGAGGCGGTGAACTTCGCGGCGACGTCGGCGTTGCCGTTCAGCTTGCTGACGAAGCCGGCGTAGTCGGAGTCGCTCGCGACGTCCGTGGCGCCGATCGCGACGTTGACCGTCGTGGCGGTGT
>JBQCCU010000177.1:0-4316 GCA_051961935.1 Amnibacterium sp.
CGGGCGCGAGGTCGACGGTGAGCACCTGCTCCTGCTTCGGCGGCAGCTCGGGCGCGACCTGCTCCTTCGTGCGCCGCAGCAGGAACGGGCGGATGCGGCGGCGCAGCCGTTCCAGCCGCTCGGCGCGCAGGCCGGCGGACACGGTCGGCGCGCTCCCGGCGCCGGCGCCGTCGCGGATGCCGGGCGGCGGCTGCTCGATCGGCCGCACGTACTCCTCCGCGAACCGGCGCGCCGAGGGGAAGAGGCCGGGCGCGACCACCGCGAAGACGGCCCGCAGCTCGGTCAGCGAGTTCTCGAGCGGGGTGCCGGTCACCGCGAGCTTCACGGGCGCCTCGAGGTCCCGCACGCACTCGTGGATGCGCGAGTCGGGGTTCTTCACGGTCTGCGCCTCGTCGAGGATCAGCCCCGCCCAGCCGCCCCCGCGACCGACCGCCTGGTACGCCTCCGCGTCCAGCCGGAGCAGGGCGTAGCTCGTCACGACGAGGTCGGCGTCGCGGGCGGCCTCCTCGACGGTCGTGCCGCGCGCCTCCGTCGCCGTGACCGTGCGCACGACGAGCCCCGGCGTGAAGCGGGCCGCCTCGGCCGCCCAGTTCGAGACGACGGAGGTCGGGGCGACCACGAGGAACGGCCGGCGGATGCGTGCGGGCTGCTCCGCCACGTGCTGCACGAGCGCGAGGCACTGCAGCGTCTTCCCGAGGCCCATGTCGTCCGCGAGCACCCCGCCGAGCCCATGCCGGTGCAGGAATGCGAGCCAGGCGAGCCCGTCCGCCTGGTACGGACGCAGCTCGGCACGGAGGCCGTCGGGCGGCGGCACGGGCTGCGGGACGCCCCGGACCTCCTCGAGCAGCCGCTGCCACTCCACCGGCGGCCGCGTCTCATCCGCGAGGTCCTCGAAGTCCGCCCAGAGCTCGGTGCGGTACCGGCTGATCGAGGGCGTGCCGGTCTCCCACTCGGCGAGCTCCATCGCCTCGTCCAGCAGGGCCTTGAGCGGCCCGAACGCCGGATGGGTGAGGGCGAGGTGACGCCCGTCGGCGAGCAGGATGCGGCGCCTGCCGCTCGCGAGCGCCTTGAAGAGCTGGCCGAAGGGCACCCGCCGGCCGTCGACGGTGACGACGACGCCGAGATCGAACCAGTCGGTCCGCTCCGACGGCACGGTCGTCACGGTGAGCCGGGGCGTGCCGGGAAGCTCCCGGTAGTCGGGTCGTGCGCCGACCACCTCGACGCGCACACCGGGCAGCTCCTCGAGCCGCGGCAGCACCCCCTCGGTGAAGTCGGCCGCGTCGAGGCCGCGCAGGACGGCCGGGGCGGGGACGGCGCCGACGCCGCCACCACCGATCCACTCGCCGGGGAGCAGGCCCGGCGGCACGACGTCGTCGAGGGCGGGCGCGACCGCGCCGTGGCGGGGGCGCTCCCACCGCCAGTCGAGCCGGAGCACGTGGCCGGGCGCGAAGGCCGCGGTGAGGACGAGCGACGGCGGCGCGGGCGGCGGCAGCGCCACCGACCCGTCGCTGCTCGCCACCGGCACGACGTCGCGCAGCGTGGGCAGGTGGTCGCGGAGGAACTCCGCCACGTCGGCGGCCGGCACGGCGACCTCGTCGCCGCCGAGGTCGCCGAGGAGCCGCATCCGCTCCCCGTCGAGCGGCTCGGCCGCAGGGGCGAGGACCACGTCGGCGGGCTTCGCGGGGTCGAAGGCGTAGAGGCCGTGGGCGCCGATCGGCCGTGCCCGCCATCCCGGGAGCGGCTCGCCGTCCACGAGCAGGCGCGGGGCGAGCGTCAGGCCGCCCGCCGAACGGGCGGCGTCGAGGACGACCTCCGCCGCGGCGCCGACCCGCACGGTGCCGGCGGCGGTGGGTCCGACGAGCGGGACCCCGAGCGCCGCCGACTGCGCGAGCAGCGACCACAGCACGGGGTTCGCGAAGTCGTCGACGACCAGCCAGTCGGTGTCCTGCCCGACGGCGGGTGGCGCGGCGGCGCGGTGCAGCGCCGCGAGCTCGCGGAACCACCGCTGCTGCAGGGCGTCGAGCTCCAACCGGTGCTGCTGGTGGGGCAGGCTCGCCCACGTGACGCCGGCGGCGGCCCAGCCCCGCGCGGTGCGCAGCACCGGCCGCATCCCGAGCCGCACCTCCCCCGGCGCGCCGGGCTTCAGCGCCTCGGAGGTCGGGCCGTTCCAGCGGGACGCGGTGCGCGGCAGCAGCCGGCGCAGCTGGAAGCGCAGCGCCAGCGGCGTGGTCGGCGCGGGCATCCCGACCGGGCCGGTCCCGGCCGCGACGAGCCGGCCGACGGCGTCGCGCCAGCCCGCGCGCACCGCTTCCGGATCCGACATCCCCGGCATGCTCGCACGCGGCCGGGACGGCCGTCGGACGATCGGGGCAGACTGGAGCGATGAAGGAGCACGTCGCCCGCACGGAACGCCTGATCGACGCCCCGATCCAGGCCGTCTGGATCGCCCTCACCTCCCCGGCCACGCACTCGGCCATGATGTTCGGCGCGAAGGTGGACACCGACTGGCGCCTCGGCTCGCCCATCACCTGGTCCGGCGAGTGGGAGGGCAAGCCGTTCACCGACCGCGGCGAGATCACCGCGCTGGAGGAGCCCACCCGGTTCGCCGTCACGCACTTCAGCCCGCTCGGCGGCCAGACCGACGAGCCGGAGCACTACCACGCGATCGAGTGGCGGCTCGAGCCGATCGGCGCCCGCACCCGCGTCACGCTCACGCAGGACAACAACCCGACGCCCGAGGCCGCCGCGCACGCGGAGGCGAACTGGGCGGCCAGCCTCGACTCGCTGGCGGGCCTCGCCGCCGACGACTGACGGCCGTGTGGATCGGCTGGATCGAGTTCGATCTGCTGCTCGGGGACGTGCACTCGCTGAAGGGCAAGCGCGGCGTCGTCCGCCCGCTCGTCGCCGAGGTGCGGCGGCGGTTCGCGGTGTCGGTCGCGGAGACCGGGCACCTCGACCTGCACCGGCGCGCCGGGATCGGCGTGGCCGTCACTGCCGCGGACGCCGGCCACGTGCGCGACGTGCTCGACGAGGTGGAGCGCTTCGTCGCCGCCCGGCCGGAGACGGAGCTGCTGAGCGCCCGACGCGGCCTGCTCTCCGCCGACGACTGATCCCCCGCTCCCCGCCCGTCTCCTCCCCCTCGGGCTCGATGGACCGGCAGACTGACGACGTGCCCGTCGCATCGCTGCACCTCGCCGTCGTCATCCGTCGGCCGCCGGATGCGGTGGTCGCCTACGCCTCCGATCCCGCGAACCTGCCCGCCTGGGCGCCGGGCCTCGCCGCCGGCATCCGGCAGGAGGACGGCCGGTGGTTCGCCGACTCCCCCATGGGCGGGATCGAGGTGGCGTTCGTCGCGCCGAACGACCTCGGGGTGCTCGACCACGAGGTGGTGCTGCCCGACGGCTCGCGCACGCTGAACCCGATGCGGGTGCTCGCCCACGGCGAGGACAGCGAGGTCGTGTTCACCCTGCGCCGCGAGGCCGGCGTGGACGGCGCGGCCTTCGAGGCCGACGCCCGGGCGGTCCGCGCGGACCTCGACCGGCTGCGGCGCATCCTCGAGGCCTGACCCCCTCCTGACCGTTGCCACGTTCTGCGACTTCGAGCAGGTCGAACCCGCACGAAGTGGCAACAGCTGGAGGAGAGCGGGTGCGTCAGCTGGCGGCGAGCCGCGCCTTCTCGGCCGCCACGTCGTACTGCACCGCCGGCCACTGCGGATCGATGCCGCGCAGGGCATGCAGCATGATCGTCTGCACGGCCCAGCGGGCGTACCACTTGTGGTTCGCCCGCACGACGAACCACGGCGCCCGCTCGGTGCTCGTGCGCCGGATCGCCCGCTCGTACGCGGCCATGTACTCGTCCCAGCGGCCGCGCTCGTCGACGTCCTGCGGGTTGTACTTCCACTGCTTGTCGCGGCGGTCGAGCCGTCTCGCGAGCCGCTTCCGCTGCTCGTCCCCCGAGATGTGGAGCATGACCTTCACGATCGCGGTGCCGGACGCGACGATCTCCCGCTCGAAGTCCTGGATCTGCCCGTAGCGCTGCTCGATCACCTCCGGCGCGGCGAGGCCGTGCACGCGTGCGATGAGCACGTCCTCGTAGTGGGACCGGTCGAACACCCCGATGATGCCCGGCTCGGGCAGCTGGGCGCGGATCCGCCACAGGAAGTCGTGCGCCCGTTCCTCGGCGGTGGGCGCCTTGAACGCGTGCAGGTGCACGCCCTGCGGATCGACCTCGCCGATCACGTGGCGCAGGATCCCGCCCTTGCCGGCGGTGTCCATGCCCTGGACGACGAGCAGCAGACTGCGCCGGTCACCGCGCTT
>JBQCCU010000178.1:0-4120 GCA_051961935.1 Amnibacterium sp.
CGGGCGGGTGCTCGTCGCGCTGCTCGCCCTCGTCGCGGGCGGCGCGGCAATCACGCGGCAGGGCGCCGTCCTCGTGGACGTGGCGCCATCGCTCGTGGACCTCGCGGTCGGCGTGCTGGTGCTGCGAGGGCTGGTGCGCCGCATCCGGCCGGCGGATGCGGTGGCGGGCGGCCCCTCCCGGCGCACCCTCGTGCTCGCGACCGTCGCGACCGCGGCCGCCGGGGTCGTCGCGGGCCTCGCGGCGAGCGCCGCGACGGCCGGCAGCCGCCGGGTCGCCGACGCGATCGCGAAGGTCCGGCTGCCGCGCCCGGTCCGCACCGCGCCGCCGCTCCCCGCCGGCGTCTCCTTCGACGTACCGGGTCTCGCCCCCTTCGTCACGCCGAACGCCGACTTCTACCGCATCGACATCAGCCTCGCGCCGCCGCAGCTCGACCCCGCCACGTGGTCGCTCGAGGTGACCGGCGAGGTGGTGGCCCCCTTCCGGATCTCCTTCCGGGAGCTCCTCGCGATGGGGCTCGGCGAGAGCCGCACGACCCTGATGTGCGTCTCGAACGAGGTCGGCGGCGACCTGATCGGCACCGCCACCTGGCTCGGGGTGCCCGTGCGCGACCTCCTCGCCCGCGCCCGCCCGCGCCCGGGCGCCGACATGGTCCTCTCGACCGGCGCCGACGGCTTCACCGCGAGCACGCCGCTGGCCGCCCTCACCGACGGCCGGAACGCGGTGCTCGCCGTCGGGATGAACGGCGAGGTGCTGCCCGCGCTGCACGGCTTCCCCGTGCGGATGGTGGTGCCCGGCCTCTACGGCTACGTCTCGGCGACGAAGTGGCTGCTGCGGCTCGAGGTGACCCGCTTCTCCGAGGCGACCGCCTACTGGACCACCCGCGGCTACTCCGCCCGCGCGCCCGTGAAGGTGGGCAGCCGCATCGACGTCCCGGGCACCTCCGTCCCGCCTGGCGTGGTGACCGTCGCGGGCGTCGCGTGGGCGCAGCACACCGGGATCTCGCGGGTGCAGCTCCAGGTCGACGACGGCCCGTGGCGGGACTGCGAGCTGGCCGCCGAGACGTCGATCGACGTCTGGCGGCAGTGGCGCTTCCGCTGGACGGCGACCCGCGGCGACCACACGCTGCGGGTGCGCGCCACGGACGCGCGCGGGCTCGTGCAGACCGCGAAGGTGCAGGGCGTGATCCCCGACGGCGCGACGGGGCTGCACACGGTGCAGGTGCGCGTGGGCTGAGCGCTAGGAGACGAGGCCGTACAGGGCCGCGTCGTAGCGGTCGGGGCCGATCCGGAACGCGCCGGTGAGCACCCCTTCGAGCCGGAAGCCCGCCCGCTCGGCCACCGCGCGGCTGCGCGTGTTGTGCACGGCGGTGCGGATCTCGAAGCGGTGGATGTCGCGATCCGCCGCGAGGTGCGCCACCACCGCGCGGACCCCGCGGGTGACCAGGCCGCGCCCCTCGAAGGCCTCGTCGATCCAGTACCCGAGCTCGGCGGTCTCGCGCTGCAGGTCGATCCGGGCGCCGAGGCTGCCGACGTAGGCCCCGTCCTGCAGGATCGCGAGCGGCAGCGAGCGCCCCTCGCCGAAGGCCGCGAGCTGGATGCGGGTGTAGGCGCGCGTGGCGTCCTCGTGGAGCTCCGCGAACGCCCAGTCCTCCCAGTGCCGGAGGCGGGCGAGGTTGGCGGCGGTGAGCCGGTGCATGGCGCCGGCCGAGGCGAGATCGCGCAGGGCGAGCGCGCCGCCGTCACCCAGGTCGTGCTCGAGGAAGGCCATGGTCACAGGAGGCCGTCGGCGAGCTCGGCGAGGAGGTCGAGGTCCTTGATGTCGATCGTCTGCAGGTAGACGCGGTCGGCGCCGAGCTCGGCGTAGCGGCCGATCCGGTCGGCCACCTCGGTGATCGTGCCGCCGAGGTTCACGGCCCGGAGGTGCTCCGGGTCCGCGCCGATCCGCTCCGCCCGTGCCCGGAACGCCGCCTCCGTGCGGCCGACGGCCACCGGCTGCGCGATCGAGTACTTCAGGTCCGACCGCGACCTGCCCGCCTCCTCCGCCGCGTCGCCCACCCGCCGGAACGCCTCGCGGATCGTGGGCTCGTCCACGAACCCGGCGTTGTACTCGGTCGCGTAGCGCGCCGCAAGCGCCGGCGTGCGGGTGGGGCCGAGGCCGCCGACGATGAGCGGCACCGGGCGCTGCACCGGCTTCGGGAGGGCGGGGGAGTCCTCGAGGCGGTAGTGCTCGCCCTCGAACGAGAAGGTCTCGCCGAGCGGGGTGCCCCAGAGCCCGGTCACGATCGCGAGCTCCTCCTCCAGCAGCCCGAACCGGCGCTGCGGGAAGGGGATGCCGTAGGCCCGGTGCTCCTGCTCGAACCACCCCGTGCCGAGGCCGAGCTCGGCGCGGCCGCCCGACATGGCGTCGACCTGCGCCACCTGGATCGCGAGGATCCCCGGATGCCGGTAGGTGGCGCTCGAGACGAGCGTGCCGAGGCGCACCCGCTCCGTCTCGCGGGCGAGACCGGCCAGCGTCGTCCACGCGTCCGTCGGCCCCGGCATGCCGTCGGTGCCGCCCATGTGCGTCATGTGGAGGTAGTGGTCGCTGCGGAACCAGCCGTGGAAGCCGAGCTGCTCCGTCGTACGGGCGGAGGCGAGCTGGGTGAGGTAGTCGGCTCCCTGCTGGGGCTCCGTGAAGACGCACAGTTCCATGCCCGCCAGCGTATGCTCGGCCCCACACGGGAGTCCGGTGAGCCGGGCTGAGAGGAAGCTGCTCCAAGCTTCGACCGTGGGGCCGCGGGGGACCGCGCCCCAGACCTGATCCGGATCATGCCGGCGCAGGGAGGCTCTCCATTCCGCCCGTGCCTGAGGGAAGGCACGCACCCCATGACCGTTCTCGATCGGACCACGGCCGCCTGGCGGGTGGTCGACATCGTCGTCGCGAGCGTGCTCGCCGCGGCCTGCAGCGTGGTGTTCATCGCCTGGGGGGTGGCGTACCAGGGGCCCGCGGCGCTGCTCACCCCCGTGCTGCCAGGGCTGCAGGGGCTCGTGAACGGGCCGTGGCTCTTCGCGGGCGTGCTGGCGGGGCTGGTCGTGCGGCGTCCCGGCGCGGCGATCTACGCCGAGCTCGTCGCCGCCGTGATCGAGGCGCTCGTCGGCAACCAGTGGGGCGTCACGACCCTGATCTCCGGCGCCGTGCAGGGCCTCGGCGCGGAGCTCGTCCTCGCGGCGTTCCTCTACCGGCGCTTCGGCCCCGGGGTGGCCTTCCTGGCCGGGGCGGGCGCCGGGCTGGGGGAGACGGTCGTGGACCTGCTGCTCTACTACCCGGGGTCGAAGCCCGTGTTCCTCGTGGTCTACGCGCTGTCGACCATGCTGTCCGGCGCCGTGTTCGGGTTCCTGTCCTGGCTGCTCGTGCGCGCGCTCGCCCGCACCGGCGCGCTCTCGCGGTTCGCCGCGGGGCGCGACGCGAAGCGCGTCGGCTAGCGGATGCCCGCGGCGGTCGAGGCGCGGGGCTGGGGCTGGCGGCACGCCGGCCGCCGGCCCTGGGCGCTCGACGGCCTCGATCTCGCGATCGCGCCGGGGGAGCGGGTGCTCCTGCTCGGTCCGTCCGGCAGCGGCAAGTCGACCCTGCTCGCCGCGCTCGCGGGCGTGCTCGCCCCCGACCAGGGCGAGTCGCGTGGTGCGCTCGAGGTCGACGGCCGGCCGCCGCGGGCGGTGCCCGGCCGGGCGGGGCTCGTGCTGCAGGACCCGCAGTCGCAGGTGATCCAGCCGCGTGTGGGCGACGACGCGGCGTTCGGCGCCGAGAACCTCGGCGTGCCGGCGGACGAGGTGCGCCGGCGCGTTCCCGCGGCGCTCGCGGCCGTGGGCCTCGACGTGCCGCTGGACGCGGCGTCGACGCGGCTGTCGGGCGGCCGGCAGCAGCGGCTCGCCCTCGCCGGGGTGCTGGCGATGCGCCCGGGACTGCTGCTGCTCGACGAGCCGACGGCGAACCTCGATCCCGACGGCGTCGTCGAGGTGCGGGACGCGGTCGCCGCGGCCGTGGCGTCCTCCGGGGCGACGCTGCTCGTGGTGGAGCACCGGGTCGCGGTCTGGGCCGGCCTCGTCGATCGCGTCGTCGTGCTCGGCGCCGCCGGCACCGTCG
>JBQCCU010000179.1:0-7487 GCA_051961935.1 Amnibacterium sp.
GGCGCGTCGACGAGAGGCACACCCCGCTCGGCGAGCGCCGCCGCGGTGCCGCGCACGGCGTCCACGCCGACGGTGCTGGTCAGCAGCACGATCGCGCCATCGGCGAGCGCGGCCGCCACCCCGGCCTCCCCGAGCAGGGCCTCCTCGAGCTGGGCGCCGTTGCGGACGGCGAGCAGCACCACGTCCGCCCCCTGCACCGCGTCCACGGCGGTGTCGCGGACCTCGAGCCCCTCGCCCCTGGCCCGCTCCCGCTGCCCCTCGAACGCGTCGAACCCGACCACGGGATGCGTCTCGGCGAGCCGGAGCGCCATCGGCAGCCCCATCGCGCCGAGCCCCAGGACGGCGACGGCGACGGGTCCGGTCATGCCGCGTGCCCATCGAGGGCGACGTGCGGATCGAGGACGCCGGGGACCGCGGGTCCGGCGAGCAGCGGAGCCATGCGTCGATCCTCGCAGGCGCGCCCGAGCAGCACCCGCATGCGCGGGTCAGACGAGGCGGTCGAGCTGGGGTGCCTGGACTCGAACCAAGAACAACTGAACCAGAATCAGCCGTGTTGCCAATTACACCACACCCCATCGCGGCGCCCTGAGGCGCCAGCGGGTGGCCCGGAGGCCGGTTGACGACTCTACCAGCCGCGGGACGTCCGTCGAATCGCGCCCCCGACGTGTCGATCCGCCCCTCCCCCGATCGTCCTTCCGGTGAGAGGGTCGGATCGACCGGCCCGCGGGAGAGAGGGACACCATGCGGTACACGCTGCTGCTGCACTACCCGGAGGCGACGGAGGAGTCGATCGGCCGGGAGGCGATCGAGGCCGGCATGGCCGCGTTCGCGAGCTACGGGGAGGCGCTCGACGCCGCGGGGGTGCTGCGCTCGGCCGAGGTGCTGCAGCCGTCGTCGGCCACGACGACGGTGACGGCTCGGGACGGTGAGCTGCGGATCCAGGACGGACCGTTCGCCGACACGAAGGACCAGCTGGGCGGCACGTTCGTGATCGAGGTCGACGACCTCGACGCGGCCATCGACTGGGCGCGCCGGGCGCCGAGCGTCGCCTGGGGTGCCGTCGAGGTGCGCCCGTCGGGCGTGCGGTTCGTCGACGGGAGCTGGCGGCCGGCGTGAACGCCGCCGAGGAGGCGGTGGCGGCGGTGGCCGGCCGGTCCTGGGGGCGGCTGATCGCGGCGCTCGCCGCCCCCACCCGCGACCTCGCCCTCGCCGAGGACGGGCTCGCGCACGCGATCGAGCGGGCGCTCGAGACGTGGCCCTCCGCCGGCGTGCCGGCGAGCCCGGAGGGCTGGCTGCTCACGGTCGCCCGGCACCGGATCACCGACGTGCTGCGCTCGGCGGCGCGCCGCACCTCGGTGCCGCTCGAGGCGGCCGACGACGTCGCGGCACCCGCCGCGGCGCCGGCGGCGTTCCCCGACCGGCGGCTGGCGCTGCTGTTCGTCTGCGCGCATCCGGCGATCGACCCGGGCATCCGCACCCCGCTGATGCTGCAGGTCGTGCTCGGGGCGGACGCGCGGGCGGTCGCCACCGCGTTCGCCGTGCCGCCGGCCGCGATGGCGCAGCGCCTCGTGCGCGCGAAACGGCGGATCCGCGACGCGGGCATCCCGTTCACGGTGCCGGACCGGGCCCGCTGGGCGGAACGGCTGCCTCCGGTGCTCGAGGCGGTCTACGGCGCCGCCGCCATCGGGCGCAGCGGCACCGACGAGCTGCGCGGGGAGGCGCGGCACCTGGCGCGGCTGCTCGCCGAGCTGATCCCCGACGATCCGGAGGTGCTCGGCCTCGCGGCGCTGATCACGCTCGCCGGCGCCCGGGACACGCACGGCGGGCGCTTCGTGCCGCTCGAGGAGCAGGACCCCGCCGGCTGGGACGCGGGACTGCTCGCCGAGGGCGAGCGACTGCTGCGCCGGGCCGCGGTCTACGGCCGTCCCGGCCGCTTCCAGCTCGAGGCGGCGATCCAGTCCGCGCACGCGGCGCGGGCGCTCACCGGCACGGTGGACCGGGAGGCGGTTCGGCGCCTGTACGCGGCCCTCCTGCACGTCGCACCGAGCCTCGGCGCGCGGGTGGCGCACGCGGTGGCGACGGCGCGGGTGGACGGGCCGGATGCGGGCCTCCGGCTGCTCGACGGCATCGGTGGCGCGGACGGCTTCCAGCCGCTCTGGGCGGCCCGTGCCGCGCTGCTCGCCGAGGCCGGCCGCGGGGTCGAGGCGGAGGCGGCGCGCCACCGGGCGCTCGCGCTCACGACCGACCCGGCGGAGCGGGCGCACCTGACCGCGCGCATGCCGCGCCTCTGATCCGCGCCCCTGCACGAACGACGGAGTTCTCCGTCGGAACGGCCCCGGATCCGCAGCACCTCGTCCGCCGGAGGAGCGTTCTCCGTCGTTCGTGCAGGGACCGTCAGCGCTTGGGGCGGGCGGGACGCTCGAGCACGGTGCCGGTCGTCGCCGCCGCGCGCCGCACGAGGCGCGGCCGCAGCAGGAGCACGACCGCCGCCATGACGATCAGCGTCCCGGCGAACACGGCCGTGCCGGCCCAGCTGGAGTCGTCGCGCAGCGCGTAGAGGTGGTTGAGGTTGCGGACGGCGCCGGTGGCGAGCACGAGGAGCACGTGCCCCGCGGTGAAGGCGACGAGGAAGACCATGGTCCACCAGTGGATCCGCTTCGTCGTCGAGAGCGGCAGCACGCGGTCGAGGAAGCGGAGCCGCGCCGCGAAGCCGGGCGCCAGCCGAAGCCCGGTCAGCACGGCGACGGGGCCGGCGACGAACACGACGACGAAGTAGCTGAGCGCCTGCAGGCCGTTGTAGTCGATCCAGCCGTTCGTCGTCGGCCAGTCGAGCGACGCGTACTGCAGCGCGGCGGAGGCCGCCGCCGGCAGGATCGCCCAGTCGGTGGGGACGATCCGCAGCCACTGCCCTGTGGCGAGCAGCAGCACGACGAAGACGAGGCCGTTCAGCGCCCACAGGGTGTCGCCGACGTAGTGCGACCACAGGTCGAGCGCCATGCGGACCGGCGGGTTCGCGGTGCGGATGCGACCGTCGTTCCGGCGCGTCCAGAAGACGGTCGGGCGCTCCGCCCGGTGCAGCCGCCAACCGGAGCGGACCGTGAGGAGGAGGAAGAGCGCGTTCAGCCCGTGCTGCACGGCGAGCCAGGCCGGGAAGCCGACGGGCGCGCCGGCGGGCAGGGGGGCCGCGCCCGGGTACGCGTCGACGAAGGCGCTGCCGGCCGGCGTCGCGCGGAGCAGGCGCGCCACGACGACGACCACGACCGCCGCCACCAGGACGAGCCCGGCGGCGCGGATCCAGCGGCGGGAGGAGGCCGGCTCCGCGCCGTCCGCCCCGCGGGGGATCACGCGAAGGTCGCGGCGAGCCGCCGGATCCGTGCGAGCGTCTCGTCGCGGCCGAGCAGCGCGAGCGACTCGAACAGCGGCGGCGACACCCGCCGGCCGGAGGTCGCGACGCGCACCGGGCCGAACGCGACCCGCGGCTTCAGCCCCATCCGCTCCACGAGGGCGCCCTGCAGCGCCTCCTGGATCGCCTCGACCGTCCAGTCGCCGACGCCGGAGAGGGCCTCGTCCGCGGCGGCGAGCACCTCGGCGGCGTCGCCCTTCAGGGAGGCGCGGGCGTCGTCCTCGATCGGCAGGTGCGCGGCGGTGGTGAAGAAGGAGCCGAGCAGTCCCGGCGCCTGGCCGAGCAGCTGCATCCGCTCCTGCACCAGCGGGGTGAGGCGGTCGAGGAGGGCGAGCTGCTCCGCGGTCGGCTCCTCGGGCAGCACGTCGGCGAGCTGCAGGTAGGGCACCATCCTGGCGGCGAGGTCGGCCGGCTCGAGCAGGCGGATGTGGTCCCCGTTGATCGACTCCGCCTTCTTCAGGTCGAAGTGCGCGGGGTTCGGGTTCACCTGCGTCGGGTCGAACGCCGCGGCCATCTGCTCGCGGTCGAAGACGTCCTGGTCCGGTGCCAGCGACCAGCCGAGCAGCGCCAGGTAGTTGAGCAGCCCCTCGGGGATGAAGCCCCGCTCGCGGTGCAGGAACAGGTTCGACTCGGGGTCACGCTTCGACAGCTTCTTCGTGCCCTCGCCGAGCACCAGCGGCAGGTGGCCGAAGCGCGGGATCCACTGCGCGAGCCCGATGTCGATGAGCGCGTGGTAGAGCGCGATCTGCCGCGGCGTCGACGGGAGCAGGTCCTCGCCCCTGAGCACGTGAGTGATCCGCATGAGGGCGTCGTCGACCGGGTTCACCAGCGTGTAGAGCGGCTGGCCGCCCGGCCGGACGAGCACGAAGTCGGGGAAGGAGCCGGCCGGGAACGTGATCGGGCCGCGGACCAGGTCGTCGAAGGAGAGGTCCTCGTCCGGCACGCGGAGGCGCAGCGCGGGCTGCCGGCCCTCCGCGCGGAAGCGCTGCTTCTCCTCCTCCGAGAGGTCGCGCTCCCAGTTGCCGTAGCCCTGCTGCACGGCGCGGCCCTCGGCGCGGTTGCGCGCCTCGATCTCCTCGGCCGTGAGGTAGCTCTCGTAGAGGTGGCCGGATGCGGTGAGCCGCTCGATCACGTCGCGGTAGATGTGGCCGCGCTGCGACTGGCGGTACGGGCCGTCGGGGCCGCCGACGTCGATGCCCTCGTCCCAGTCGAGCCCCATCCAGGTGAGGGCGTCGACGATCTGCTCGTACGACTGCTCGGTGTCGCGGGCCGCATCGGTGTCCTCGATCCGGAACACGAGCGTGCCGCCGTTGTGGCGGGCCGTGGCCCAGTTGAAGAGGGCGGTGCGCACGAGGCCGACGTGCGGGAGCCCCGTCGGCGAGGGGCAGAAGCGCACCCGGACGTCGGAGCCGGTCGCGGACGTGACGGGATGGCGCTCGCTCATGGCGGACTCCAGCCTACCGAGTGCGCCGACCCACTCCTCCGCCCGGGGGTTGCCACTCGTGGCGACGTCACCACCCCGCGGGCCACCACCAGTGGCAACCCGCCACGCACCCATCGAAGGGGTTGCCACTCGTGGCGACCTCCACCACCCCGCAGGCCACCACCAGTGGCAACCCCCCTTCGGGAGGGTTCAGGCGAAGACGACCGCCAGCGCGGCCACCGCGATCAGCGCCCAGGCCGACAGCCCCGCCACGGCGGTGCGCAGCCCGGTGCCGGCGAGCTGCCGGAAGCGGATGCCCGTCCCGAGCCCGAACAGCGCCATCCCGAGCAGCACCGTCTGCAGCGTCTGCGCGCCCGCCAGCACCGGCGCGGGGATCGGCAGCAGGCTGCGCAGCGCCACCGCGACGATGAAGCCGACCACGAAGAGCGGCACGATCGGCGCGGTGACGCCGCCCTGGACGGCTCCCCGCATCCGCAGGACGAGGCCGGTGACCGCGACGAGCGGGGCGAGCAGCAGCACCCGCAGCAGCTTCACGACGATCGCGACGGCGAGCGCGGCGGAGCCCCACTCCTGCGCGGTCGCGACGACCTGGCCGACGTCGTGCACCCCCGCGCCCGTCCAGCGACCGAAGTCGGGCACGGTCATGCCCGCGGCGCCGGCGATGAGCGGCAGCACGACGATCGCGAGGGTGCCGCAGAGGGTCACGAGGGCGACGGGCCGCGACTGCTCCCGCGCGTCACTGCGGGTCACGGCCGCCATCGCGCCGACCGCGGACGCGCCGCAGATGGCGAAGCCGGCGGCGAACAGCAGCGGCTCGTGCCCCGGCAGCCGCGCGATCCGGCCGATGACGTAGGTGCCGGCGAACGCGAACGCGGTCACGGCGACGACGGCCACGATCGTCAGCCAGCCGAGCCGGAGCAGGTCCCCGACGACGAGCTGGAGGCCGAGCAGCACCACGCCGAGCCGCATGCAGCGCTTCGCGGCGGTCGCGACGCCGGGCCGCAGCGGCCCGTCGAGCACGGTGACGGCGGTGGGGATCTGCGCCGCGATCACGCCGAGCACCACGCAGACCGTCAGCAGCGGCACCGGCGGCAGTAGGAGGTGCACGAGAGCGGCGACGCCGACCGCGGCGAGCGCGACGGCGAGACCGGGCAGCTGCCTCACACGCGGTTGCGCGCGGGGTTCACGAGCCGCCCGATGCCCTGGATCTGGATCTCCACGGTCTGGCCGTCCACGAATCCGCCGAGCCCCGCCGGCGTGCCGGTGAGGATGAGGTCGCCGGGCAGCAGCGTCCACACGTCCGAGACGAACTCGATGATCTCGGGGATGCCGTGGATCATGTCGCGGGTGTTGCCGTGGCGGCGGGGCTCCCCGTCGACGAAGGTCTGGATCTCGACCCCGCGGGGATCGATCTCCGTCTCGATGACAGGGCCGATCGGGCAGAAGGTGTCGTACCCCTTCGCCCGCGCCCACTGGCCGTCCGCGAACATCTGGTCCCGCGCGGAGACGTCGTTCGCGATCGTGTAGCCGAAGATGACGTCGTCGGCGTCCTCGGCCCGCACGCGCTTCGCGACGGCGCCGATCACGATGGCGAGCTCGCCCTCGTGCACGATCCGTCCCTCGACGGGCGGGATCTGGATGGTGTCGCCGGGGCCGATGATCGCCGTGTTCGGCTTCAGGAAGATGACGGGGCGGTCGCTCGACCCCGGCGCGAGCTCCTGCTTGTGCTCGGCGTAGTTCATCCCGATGCAGACGATCTTCGACCGCGGGATCACGGGCGCGAGCAGCCGCGCCTCGGCGAGCGGGATCCGCTCCCCCGTCGTCTCGAAGCCCTGGTACATCGGGTCGCCGGCGAGCACGACGAGCTCGTCGTCGTCGACGATGCCGAACTGCGGGTCGCTGCCGCCGGAGGTGAACCGCGCGATCTTCACGGAAGAAGAGCCTAGAACGCCGCGGATGGACGTCCGCCCGTGGACGACCTGCCGGGCGGATGCACGGATGGGCTGATGAGCGCAGAATCGTGCGCATGCCCGAGCTGCCCGAGGTGCACGCGCTCGCCGCCGATCTGCGGCAGCGGATGGTCGGCCGCACCGTGTCGATGCTGCAGGTGTCGTCGATCGCGGCGCTGAAGACCTTCGACCCGTCCCCCTCCGACCTCGCCGGTGCGCCGGTTCGTGCCGTGCAGCGGCACGGGAAGTTCCTCGACCTCACCCTCGGCGACCTGCACCTCGTGGTGCACCTGGCGAAGATGGGCTGGATCCGCTGGAGCGACGCCCTGCCGCCCGCGACGGGGCGCCCGGGCAGGACGACGGCGGCGGCACGGCTGGTGCTCGAGGACGGCGCGGGGATCACGATCACCGAGTGGGGGCCGAAGAAGCGGCTCGCGATCTGGATCGTCCGGGATCCCGCGGAGGTGCCGGGCATCGCGACCCTGGGACCCGACCCGCTGGATCCGTCGTTCACGGAGGAGCGCTTCGCCGGCATCCTCGCTAAGGCCGCCCGGGCGCAGATCAAGGGCGTGCTTCGCGACCAGGGCGTGATCGCGGGCATCGGGAACGCCTACTCCGACGAGTGCCTCCACGTCGCCCGGAGGTCGCCGTACAAGCCGGCGCCCATGCCGGCGGACGACGCCCTGCGGCT
>JBQCCU010000180.1:0-3255 GCA_051961935.1 Amnibacterium sp.
CTGGTCGGGTCCGGGTCGGTCGACTTCGAGTGCTGGCGGTGCCGGTTCCCGGTGTGCCACGGGCTGACCACGGTGTTCGATGCCGCGGATCGCGTCTACCGGTGTCCCTCCTGCGACGCGTTCAACCGCTCCCCGCTCTGAGCTCGGACCTCACCCCGGAAGCGCTCGGCGGCTGGGGCCGGTCCCCTCTGCGACGGTCGGGTCCTCCGCGACGAGCGACCGGAGCGCGCGCTCGTCACGGCTGCCGGGCTCCGCGGTGATGAGCACGACCTGCTGGTCGTCGTCCGGGACCAGCAGCACGTCGCACGCGACCCGGAGCCGCCCGGCGACCGGATGGTCCACCGTCTTCACGCGGTGGCCGGCGAGCCGGGTCGGTCCCATGGCCCAGAGGTCGCGGAACGCGGCACTGCCGTCGCGGAGCTCGGCGACGAGCCGCGCCAGGTCCGCGTCCGCGGGGTAGCGGGTGACCGCCGTGCGGAGGCGGGCGACCGCGACCTCGGCGAACCCGTCGCCGCCCTCGCTCCAGTGCCTGCCGGTGAGGAAGTAGCGGCGCGCGAGATTGGGCTCGGTGCCCAGATGCCCGAGCAGCGACTCCTCGAGCGGGTTGCGGGCGACGACCTCGTACGTCGCCGCCGTGACGATCGCCGCCGTGCCGGGCAGCCGGCTGAGCACCTCCGCGACATGGGGTCGTACCGCGCGCGGCACCACCCGCGGCGCGGCGGGCGCCGCTCCCGCCAGCTCGAAGAGCCGGAGCCGGTCGGCCGGGGCAAGCTCGAGTGCAGCGCTCAGCGACTCGAGGATCCGCGCGGACGGACGGGCTCCGCGAGCCTGCTCGAGCCGCGTGTAGTACTCGACCGACATGCTCGCGCGGGCGGCGACCTCCTCCCGTCGCAGGCCGGGAGTCCGGCGGGGGCGGCCGTCCGTGGCGACGGGCGGGACGCCGGCTCGACGGCCTCGCAGGAACTCGGCGAGCTCGCGGTTCGACATCGCGCCTCCTCGACCAGGGTGGTACCGGCTGGGCCTGGCTCGTGGCCGGCCCCGAGCGCACCGTGGATCGCATGAATCCTCGCATCGCACTGATCACCGGAGCCACGAGCGGGATCGGCAAGGAGACCGCACGGCGGCTCGCGGGGCTCGGCTGGACGGTCCTCCTCGGCGCCCGCGACGCCGCCCGCGGCGACCGCGTCGCCGCCGAGCTCGGAGCGCGGACGCTGCCGCTCGATGTGACGGACCCCGCGAGCGTCGCCGACGCGTCCGCGTCGGTGCCGCACCTCGATGTGCTCGTGAACAACGCCGGCATCTCCCCCGACATCGCCGAGCCGGTCACCGACGTCGACGTGGCGGTGTTCCGGCGCACCTACGAGACGAACGTCTTCGGCGTCGTCGCCGTGACGAACGCGTTCCTGCCGGCCCTGCGCCGCTCGCCCCACCCCCGCATCGTCAACGTCTCGAGCGGCACCGGCTCGTTGACCTGGAGCACGACGGAGAACCCGCACTTCGACTTCCGGAGCGCCGCCACCGGACGCGGCGCCGCATACCGCTCGTCCAAGACCGCCCTGGATGCGCTGACCGTCTTCTACGCGCAGGCCCTCGCGGACACCGGCGTCAAGGTGAACGCGCTGGCGCCCGGCCTGCGGGCCACGAACCTGAACGCGCGGGCCGCCGCTGCGGGCGGCGACCCGGCGGAGGCGGCCGAGGCGGTGGTCCGCCTCGCGACGCTGCCCGACGACGGGCCGAGCGGCGTGCTCTTCTCCTGGGACGGGACCGTGGCGCCCTGGTGAGGGCGGCCCTCCGTCGGCGCTCCAGCCAGGGGACGGATGCGACGATGGATGACGTGACACCCGCCATCGAGCAGGCCCTCGCCACCGACCGCATCATCGACATCACGACGACCGGCAAGCGGAGCGGCGAACCGCGCCGCATCGAGATCTGGTTCCACCGCGTCGACGGCCGGTACTACATCACGGGCACCCCGGGACCGCGCAGCTGGTACGCGAACCTGCTCGCCAACCCCGACTTCACCTTCCACCTCAAGGAGTCGGCGCAGGCGGATCTGCCCGCGCGTGCGACGCCCGTCGTCGGCGCCGAGAAGCAGCGGCTGCTCGAGGCGATCACCTCCTCGATCGCCAGCCCGGAGATCCGTCTGGACGCCGAGGACAGCCCCCTTGTCGAGGTCACGTGGGCCGAAGCGGCCTGAGCACACGCCCGAACTCAAGCGCGTGGGCCCCGCTGGGTCAGTTCCGGGAATACGTGGACACGAACTCACACATCAGGTCGGCCGTCTCGCCCGGCCGCGTCATCGCGACGAGGTGGCCGGCGCCCGGGACGACTCGGTGCGACGCGCGCGGGAACCGCTCCGCGAGCGCCCGGCCGTAGGCGACCGGGGAGAACGGGTCGCGGTCGCCGTGGACGATCAGCACGGGGACGTCGGGCAACGCCGGCCCGGCGAGGGCGGGCGACGGGGCGAGCATCGAGCGCAGCAAGGCGACGGCGGCCGCAGAACCGCTCTGGTGCAGGATGTCGCGCGCCCACTTGCGGACCGCCGAGACGTCGTCCGACTCGGCCTCGGGGAGACAGGCGTCGAGGAACGCCTCGACGCCCGCGGCGAAGTCCTGCTCCAGTAGTCCGAGGAAGGCGGGATCGGGCGGCGTGTCCCCGCACGGGCTCATCAGGATGAGGGCCGAGAACCGGTCCGGTGCGCGGTGCAGGGCGTGCTGCACGACCTGGCTCCCCGTGGAGAACCCGCCGAGCACGGGCCGGTCGAGCTCGAGCGCGTCGGCGAGCACCAGCAGATCGTCGACGAGCCGGTCGAGCACCAGCTCGCTCGGCTCCCCCGGCGTCCTGCCTGCGCCCCGGTGATCGAAGGCCACGACCCGGTTCTGCCGACTCAACGCGGCGACCTGGGGAGCCCAGTCCTCCCAGGTGCCGATCCATCCGCTGTGCAGCAGGACCGGCCTGCCTCCGGTGCCGACGTCCATGACGAACACCGGACGACCGTCGACCACGCGCAGCACGTCGGCATCCTCTCAATCAGGAGGACGGACTGGGCGGCGACGCCTCACGACCCGGTGAGGTGCGGGAAGCACCGCGCAGAGGATCGTGCATCAGCCCGGCGCCGTCCCGGCGGTACCGGCCCTGCTCCACCGTCCCGTCCCACGAGTTCCAGTGGCCAACCGCGTCGAGCTTGTCCAGGAGCGCCCCCGGCAACGTCGTCTCCCGCGGCAGCCTCGATCGATCCGGCATGCCCCCCTTGCG
>JBQCCU010000181.1:0-6326 GCA_051961935.1 Amnibacterium sp.
CTTCCGTGTGGGCGCACGGTGGGGCATCGAGTGGAGTTCGACCTGCCGGACGGGCGCCAACGGTAATCCCCGCATGTTTCCACAGACAAGTCCACATCCGTGGATTGATCTGTGCAGAACCTCGACTTCCGGTTGAGGGCGGGCGGCGCGCCGGGGCGGATGCGCGCAATCGCGGCCGTGCTCCTGCGACGCCCCGGCTCCTGGTGTACTGTGATGCGGTTCCGCGGCGCGTCACGCGCCCCACGACTTCGAGCCCCGAGCCGGCGATCCACCGGCCCGCGTGGGCGTCGGCACTCCCGAGGGGATCCTCATGACCAAGCGCACCTTCCAGCCCAACAACCGCCGCCGCGCCAAGGTGCACGGCTTCCGGCTCCGCATGCGTACCCGCGCCGGCCGTGCGATCCTCGCCGCCCGCCGTAGCAAGGGTCGCTCCGAGCTCTCGGCGTAACGCCTCGACGGTGCTCGCCAAGGCGAACCGGGTCACCTCCGCCACCGACTACCGGCGTCTCGTCCGGTCCGGTCGGCGCGCGCGTGGCGCCCTGACGCTCGCCTACGGACGGCGCACCACCCCCGGCGAGCCGCTCCGCGTGGGCGTGATCGTCGCCCGCAACGTCGGCGGCGCCGTCGTGCGCAACCGTGTCCGCCGGCGGATCAAGGCGGCCGCGTGGCCGCTGACGGCGGAGGTCCACGGCGTCGACGTCGTGGTCCGGGCGCTGCCCACCGCGGCCGCCGCGTCCTGGCCCGAGCTCGCCGACGAGGTGCGCTCCGCCGTGACCGGCCTCGCCGAGAGGGCCCGCTGATGGCCCGGCGCATCGCGGTCGCGCTGCTGCTCGCGCCGCGCAACGCGCTCATCGTTCTGCTGAAGGCGTACCGGACGCTGATCTCCCCGCTCTACGGCGAGGTCTGCAGGTACCATCCATCCTGCTCGCGCTACGCGCTCGAGGCCGTGCAGCAGTCCGGCGTCGTGATCGGTTCGGCGCTGGCGGTGGCCCGGATCGTCCGGTGCAATCCGTGGTCACGGGGAGGCGTGGACGACCCGCCTCAGCGGCTGAAGCCCACCTACCGCATCACCCAGCTCGGCTTCGTCGGGCTTGCAGAGCACACAGGAGCCTGACCCAAAGTGGACATCTTCGGCCTCATCCTCTGGCCCTTCAAATGGGTCATCGAGGCGATCCTCGTCGGCTTCAACGCCTTCTGGACCGCCATCGGCTTCGCGCAGGGTGACGGGCTCACCTGGATCCTGTCGATCCTCGGCCTCGTGCTCGTGGTGCGGGCCGCGCTGATCCCGCTGTTCGTGCGGCAGATCCGCAGCCAGCGGAAGATGCTCGAGATCGCGCCGCAGCTGAAGAAGATCCAGGAGAAGTACAAGGGCAAGCGCGACCAGTTCTCCCGCGAGGCGATGAGCCGGGAGACGATGGAGCTCTACCGGCGCACCGGCACCAGCCCCTTCTCCTCCTGCCTGCCGCTGATCGCGCAGATGCCGGTGTTCTTCAGCCTGTTCCAGGTGCTCGACAACGCGCAGAAGCACCCCGAGGCCGCCGGCATCGGCCTGCTGTCCGCGCCGCTCGCGCACTCGTTCGGCACCGCGAAGCTGTTCGGCGCGCCGCTCGCCGCGACCCTCACGGCCAACGGCGGCAACGTGCTCGTCATCGTCATCGCGGTCGGGATGATCGCGCTGATGACCGCGTCGCAGTTCATCACCCAGCTGCAGATCATGTCGAAGAACGTCTCGCCCGAGACGGCCGCGAGCCCCATGTACCGGCAGCAGAAGATGCTGCTCTACGTCCTGCCGCTCGTCTTCATCTTCTCGGGCATCGCGTTCCCGCTCGGCGTGATGTTCTACTGGGTCTTCTCGAACATCTGGACGATGGCCCAGCAGTTCATCGTCATCCGCAACTCTCCGACGCCCGGCAGCGAGGCCGCGAAGGCGCGGGAGGCCCGGCTGGCGAAGAAGGCCGCCCGCAAGCAGAGCGCCTCCGGCGCCGAGGCGGCGCTGTCGACCACGGCCGAGGCCGTCCACACCCCCCGCCAGAACACGCAGCGGGCGCAGCCCGTCGGCAAGGCGCGGGCCAAGCGAACCGGGGAGCGACGCGCATGAGCGACATCGACCAGGGCACCGCGCCCACGCACGAGGCGCCGGACACCGAGACCACCGCCGAGGCTCCTGCGGGCGCCGACGCTGCGTCCGTCGACGTCGGCGATCTCGCCGCCGACTACATCGAGGGGCTGCTCGACATCGCGGACCTCGACGGCGACATCGACATCGAGGACGAGCACGGCCGCACCACCCTCGTGGTGAGCGGCGGCGACCTCCGCCTGCTCTCCGGTGCCGCCACCGTCGGCGCGCTGCAGGAGCTCACCCGCCTCGCCGTCCAGGCGCGAACCGGCGAGTTCGCCCGCCTGACGCTCGACATCGGCGGCAGCCGCGACCAGCGCTCGCGAGAGCTCGCCGCGCTCGTCACCGAGGCGTTCGACGCCCTCAACACGGGTGCGGACCGGTACGACCTCGAGCCGATGTCGTCGTACGAGCGCAAGATCGTGCACGACCTCGCGGCGGAGAAGGGCCTCGAATCCCACTCGGAAGGCGAAGGCGCCTCCCGGCACATCGTGCTCACCTCGGCGTGACCGACCCGGTCGACATCGAACCCGAGCCCGGCCTCGCCCGGTCGGTCTTCGGGTCACAGCTGCCGACCGTCCGCCGATACGCGGAGGACCTCGCCCGGTACGGCGTCGAGCTCGGCCTCATCGGTCCCCTCGAGCCCGCCCGGCTCTGGACCCGCCACCTGCTGAACTGCGGCCTCGTCGCTCCGCTGCTGCCGGAGGGCGCCGACGTGGCCGACGTCGGCAGCGGCGCCGGGCTGCCCGGCCTGGTGCTCGCCGCCGCCCGCCCGGACCTCGCGCTGACGCTCATCGAGCCGATGGAGCGCCGGGTCGCCTGGCTCGAGGACGAGCGTGCCCGCCTCGGCCTCGCGAACGTGACCGTGCAGCGCGCGCGGGCCGAGGAGGTCGGGTCGCGCTTCGACGTCGTGACCGCCCGAGCCGTCGGCGCGCTGACGAAGCTGCTGCCGATCGTGGCCCCGCTGGTCCGCCCCGGCGGCCGGATCGCGCTGATGAAGGGCGCGGGGGTCGACGAGGAGCTGCAGAAGGCCGAGAAGGTCGTCCGCCGGCTCCGCCTCTCCGATGTCCATGTGGAGATCGTCGGAACCGGCATGGCCTCCCTGGAAACCCGGGTGCTCATGGCTACAGTGCCCGATTGACCGTGGCCGGACCAGGCCCGTTCCCCCACCCCCAAGGATCGCTGTGACTCCCAGCTCCGCCCTCGAGGCACGAGGCCCCGGCTTCGACGACTCCACGCCGCTCGCGCGTGAGCTCGCCGACATCACGCGACGCCGGGCGCGGATCCAGTCCGCGCAGCTGCCCAGGCCGACCTCCACCCGCATCTTCACCGTCGCCAACCAGAAGGGCGGCGTCGGCAAGACCACCAGCACCGTGAACCTCGCGGCCGCCCTCGCGAAGTCGGGCATGCGCGTGCTCGCGATCGACCTCGATCCCCAGGGCAACGCCTCCACCGCGCTCGGCATCGAGCACCGGCACGACACGATCAGCGTCTACGACGTGATCGTCGGCGACACCCCGCTCGCCGAGGTCGTGCAGCAGAGCCCGGAGTTCCCGACCCTCTGGTGCGCGCCCGCGACCATCCACCTCGCCGGCGCCGAGATCGAGCTCGTCTCGCTCGTCGCGCGCGAGCAGCGGCTCCGCACGGCACTCAAGGCGTACCTCGAGGGCGCCGAGGAGCGGTTCGACTACGTCTTCATCGACTGCCCCCCGTCCATCGGCCTGCTCACGATCAACGCGTTCGTCGCCGCGACCGAGGTGCTGATCCCGATCCAGTGCGAGTACTACGCGCTCGAGGGGCTCAGCCAGCTGCTGCGCAACGTCGACCTCATCGAGAAGCACCTCAACCCGCACCTCAAGGTCTCGACGATCCTGCTCACGATGTTCGACGCCCGCACCCGCCTCGCGAACGACGTGGCCGAGGACGTGCGCAAGCACTTCCCGGAGCAGGTGCTGAGGAGCGTGATCCCGCGCACCGTGCGGATCTCCGAGGCGCCGAGCCATCAGCAGAGCGTGATCAGCTACGACCCGAACTCCCCCGGCTCCATCTCGTACCTCGAGGCGGCCGGCGAGATCGCGCGCCGCGGGGTGGCCGCATGAGCGCCCCGAAGCGCACGCCGGGCCTCGGTCGCGGCATCGGCTCGCTGTTCAACCTCCCCGAGGGGGACGAGCGGCACCTCGAGGCCGTCCGCCCGAGCGACGTCTACTTCGCGGGCCGCGAGGAGCGTGGCGGCGAGCTGGTGCCGGTCCCCGGGCTCACCCTCGCGTCCCTCTCGCCGGACGACATCCGGCCGAACCCGCAGCAGCCGCGGTCGGACTTCGACCCGGACGCGATGGCCGAGCTCGTGCACTCCATCCGCGAGAACGGCGTGCTGCAGCCGGTCGTCGTGCGGCCGCTGCCCGCGGGGGAGGACGCGAAGTACGAGCTGGTCATGGGCGAGCGGCGCCTGCGCGCCACCAAGCTCGCCGGCCTGCGCAGCATCCCCGCGGTGGTCAAGGAGACCGCCGACGACCAGATGCTCCACGAGGCGCTGCTCGAGAACCTGCACCGCTCCCAGCTGAACCCGCTGGAGGAGGCGTCGGCGTACCAGCAGCTCATCGCCGACTTCGGCATCACGCACGAGCAGCTCGGCACCCGGCTCGGGCGGTCCCGCCCGATGATCACGAACACCATCCGGCTGCTGCGCCTGCCGGAGCACATCCAGCGCAAGGTCGCCGCCGGCGTGCTGTCGGCCGGGCACGCCCGTGCGGTGCTGTCCGTGATGGATCCGGAGCTGATGGACCAGCTGGTCGACCGGATCATCAACGAGGGCCTGAACGTGCGGCAGGCCGAGGCCGCCGCGGTGCGGATGGCCGGGCCGTCCAAGCCGAAGAAGTCCGTGGGGCGGCGCAGCGAGCAGCTCGACGAGATCGCGGAGCGCCTCGGCAGCCGGTTCGACACGCGCGTGCGGGTGAACCTCAACGCGAAGCACGGGCAGATCGTCATCGACTTCGGCTCCGTCGCCGACCTCAACCGCATCCTCGCCGACATCGGCGAGGGCACCTGGGACGAGGGCGAGGCGCGCGAGCGCATGCTGGCGGAGCGCCGCGGCTGACGAGCACCGCACGGACACGCGAGCACGCTGCAGCCTGCTCGCGTGTCCGCAGGGCGCTCGCTATCGCAGGGGGAGGACGCCGACGGACGCGAGCCGCCGCCCCAGGAGGGCCGTGCTGCCCGCCTCCCGCCAGCCCCAGCGCGCGACGCGCGGGCCGAGCGCCCGGATGCGGTCCTCGCGGAGCTTCTCGCGGTAGACGACGAGCGCCGGGTCGCCCTTGTTCATGGTCGGGTCGACGTACTTGCCGCGACCGTCCACCTCGCCGACGGCGCAGGCCTCGGGGAACCAGAAGTCGACCCGGGCGACGAACCCGTCCCCGTCGAAGAACGTGTGCTGCAGCACCGGTGCCGGGAGGCCGAGCCGATGCATCGTCACCCGGCTCAGCGACTCCGCCGCTGATCCGCTCGCCCCGTCCGCGAAGCGCACGACCGCGTCGATCTTCGCCGCCGCCCTCCTCGGGCCCGCCAGATCGACGGCCGCCGCGAACGCCGGCCGATCTGAGGCGGTGACCCCGAGAGCGCTGTCGGCGACGACCACGCCCTCGGCGAACGCGGCGCTGCCCGCGACATCCACCGCGGTGCGGAGCGGGGCCGTGCAGAGCAGCCCGTTCACCGACCGGATCTCCTCGTCGGTGACCGGGGCACGGTGCAGGCGAGCGCCCTCCAGCGGCCGGGTGCGGGAGCCGTCGGTCACGTCCAGCAGGTCGGCGCCGTCGCGTAGGGACGTCAGGCCGTGCAGCACGACGGCGGACCAGTGCGAGAAGAGGGGCTGTTCGGCCACGGTCGCGGCGAACGCGCGCATGCGGAGGATCGCCGTGCCGCTACCGGTCAGTGCCTGCAGGTCCGCCTCGAGGACGTAGGCACCGCGGCGCAGCCGTCGCCGGAGGCCCCGCTCGACGTCGCGGGCCAGCGCTCGCTGCTCGGCGACGGGGTGCGAGCGACCGGTGACGACGGTGAGCTCGATCTCCCAGGGATCCGCAGGCGGCATGGGCGTGGAGGATGGGCGGTCCGGCGCCCCATCGGGCCACGCCTCCACAGGTCGACGCTCGCGGAGGCGCCGCGGACCTGCTGTGGAGGAGCGGATGCCGCTTCGCAGAGCACCTCACGGACTGGCGAG